>VXPR01000391.1 GCA_009839405.1 Gammaproteobacteria bacterium | reverse complement strand
GCTGTGCTTCGACGAACTCCTCGGGGCATTCGAGACGGGCGACCACAAGGGTCGCGTAACCCACCCTTCCCTCGCGCAACGCTTCCTCGCCTCGGTGCACGTCGCGGGCTAGGAGTTTTGCGCCGCAGAACCGAGTTCGTAGTGGACGGGCCTTTTGGAGGGAAGGCATTCTGCCTTCCCTGGCGCGCCCGGCGCGCCGCCGCTTTCCAAGAAGCGCCTATCGGCGCTAGGGGTGCGCCCTTCGGCGCGTTGGCAGAATGCCTTCCTCCAAAGGCTCGTGTGCCGGGAGCCTCCGCCCCAGAACGTAGTTCGTAGGGACGGCGTTGCAGCGCTCGGGCTACGATGCGCGTCCCATTTAAGCCGGCTTGCCAACCATGCCAATGACCCTCACGCCCTACCTCAGCTTCCACGACTGCGCGGCCGCCATTCGCTTCTACGAGGAGGCGTTCGGCGCCAGCGAGACAGGCGCGCGGTTTACCGACAGCGATGGCCGCATCGGCCACGCCGAGATCAGCATCGGCGGCAACGCCGTGTTCGTCTCGGACGAGTATCCCGACTTCGACGTCCACAGTCCGAAGTCCCTCCGCGGCACGCACGTCGCCCTCCACCTGCAAGTAGACGATGCAGACGCCGCAGCCGAGCGGCTCGTGGCGGCCGGCGCGGAAGTGAAGCAGCCCGTGGCAGCGCAGGCCGACGGGGAACGCCGAGGCACGTTCCTGGACCCGTTCGGCTACCGCTGGATGGTCGGCGAGCAAGTGGAGACCGTGACCCGCGAGGAACTGGCCAATCGCGTCGAGGGCGACTTCAAGGTGGAGTGAGCCTCGCCAAGCGCCCGCATCCTCGACGGTAGCAAGGCTCTCGGCGCCAAGGCTCCTCCCGTCACTCCCTCGTGCAGGGAGTCGAGCAGGCGCCTGTGCATTCTTGGCGGGCGGGAACTTCCGGGGAACATCGCCAAAATTGCGCTTGCAATCGTTAATCGTTCGCATTTAGTATCCGCCGCGTCATGTACGTCTGCTTCTGTGCCGGAGTCAACGAGGCCGAGATCCAACGCGCGATCTCACAAGGAACCGTTGACGTCAACTCCCTCGCCGACGAACTCGGCGTCGGCACCGGCTGCGGCTCCTGCCGCGAGTTCGTGCAGGACATCGTCAACGAGCGCCAGACCGAACCGCAGTTCTACAACGCCGCCGGCTAAGCCAGCCCCGTCCCCCAACCGACGAGCCCCGTAGGGGCGACTCTTGTGGTCGCCCGTGCCGAGCCCGCCCACCAACCTACTCTGACCAACCGGTTGCCACCGGGCCGCAACCCGCAGACAATCCCCCCATGGCCGAAGCAGCACCGATGACCTCCCAAGCCGAACTGGACGCCTTGGTTTGCGCCGAGGCTCCGCGCCAGGGTTGTTGGAGCGATGAGGCGTACCTGCGCCTGACCGACTATTGCCGGCGCCTAGTGGAGTTCACCGACGGCTTCGTGGAGGAGCTGCCGATGCCGACGTCCTCACACCAACTCGTCGCGCTCTACCTGTATCGGCTGCTCCACGACTATCTGCGCCCACTAGGAGGCGTAGCGATGGCCGCGCCGCTGAGGATGCGAATCCGAGAAGGCAAGTACCGCGAGCCGGACGTCCTCCTCCTGCAGAGCCGCTTGGACGACCGCTATCAAGACCGCTTTTGGGGTGGTGCCGATCTCGTGGTGGAAGTAGTGAGCCCCGACAAGCCAAGCCGCGACTGGATCGACAAGCGCAAGGACTACGCGGAAGCAGGCATCCCCGAGTATTGGATCGCCGACCTCACGGGCGAAACCGTCACGGTGCTCGTCCTTGGCAACGGTGACTACGTGGAGCACGGAGTGTTCAGGCGAGGCGAGACCGCGACATCTCGGCTGCTCGAAGGGTTCTCGGTCGACATCGCGGAACTGTTCGACGAAGCAACGCCATGAACCAGCCGTCAAGCAGCACGGATTTCGTCGGCAAGCTCAACTTCGCCAACCCCGTGGCGCAGAACGAGGGCAGCGACGAACAGCGCCAAGCGTTCGCGGCAGCGCGCCTCGGCAGACCCACCCTGATTCAAGACGCCCGAGCTTCGCTTGGCGTGATGGCAGAGCCGACAGACGCAACCGGCCTGCTCGCGAACGGCGCCGGGTTCCTCCTCGTCCACGCCCCGTCCACAGTAGAGGACTGGACGGACATCGACGAAGTAGCCGAGGTGTACTACAAGGAGGCGCAAGCCCTCCTCAAAGAGCTCCTGCCCACCGCCGAGGTCGGCGCGCTCGGCAGCCACACCTACCGCAACGAAGAGATCAAGGAGCACTATTGGGAGAACGGCATCCAATACGGCCCCTGCGCTGCTGCCGTACACAACGACTATGCCGACTCACTGAGCGACGACGGCCAGTCCATCACCGAGAAGTTCACCGAAATCCAGGGCATGAGGACAGACCGACGTGTGCTCGGCATCAACATCTGGCGCTCCGTCTCGCCGGAGCCCCTCGCCCGCTACCCACTCGCCGTCTGCGACCGCACCTCCATCGACCGCGCCGACCTCGAGTACGACCTGAACCCCAACGCCAAGCCCCGCCCGTTCAACGCCCACTACTGCAAACCCAACGCCGCCCAGCGCTGGCACTACTACTCCCGCATGACCCGCGACGAAGCCCTCGTCTTCACCACCTACGACTCCCACCCCGCCGACGGCGAGATCTTCTGCCCTACCC
>VXPR01000352.1 GCA_009839405.1 Gammaproteobacteria bacterium | reverse complement strand
GCAAAGGTCAATGCGGGCATAGCGGACGAGCTCCTCTTCGATCACTTCCCGGAAGGCCCACTTAGAGCACCACTGCTCGCCGGCGGCGATGGCGACGTTGGTGTGGCGCGCCAGCGTGCGATAGCTGGCGGCGTTCTCGGAGCGGAGCGGATCCTCGATGAAGAACGGGCGGAAGCGTTCAAGGCGGTTGCAAAGCTCCACCGTGTGCGCTGTGTCGAGCCGGGTGTGGATGTCGAGGCAGAGGCCAATGCCCTCGCCAACTTCCTCGCGCACCGCGGCCATCTGCTCCACGGCGAGCTCGATGGACTGGCCCGGATCCAGCAGGGATGGGTCTGTCTCGACACCCCCTTCCACCGCGCTCGGCAGATGCCAGCGCAGGAGCTTCCAGCCGTCGTCCACCGCCCGACGGCAATGCGCGAGCAGCGCCTCGGTGCCGTTGCCCTGCACGTGCGGATAGCACACCACGCGGTCGCGCACAGGCCCGCCGAGGAGTCGATACACGGGCTGGTCCAGCGCCTTGCCCTTGATGTCCCACAGGGCAATGTCGATGGCGCTGATCGCGCAGCCGTAGACCTTGTCGGCCGGGAAGAACGCGCCTCGGAACATGCGCTGCCAGAGGCGTTCCGTCGCCATCGGGTCTTCGCCGATCACCACGTCGCCCAGGTGCCGCACGGCCTGGTCCACGGCCCCACCCCAGTGGGTGATGCCGACTTCGCCGAGGCCGTGGATGCCGGCGTCGGTTTCCACCTTGACGATGAAGTACTTGCGTCCGCCGTCGTCGAGAAAGCAGAAGGTCTTGAGGTCCGTGATCTTCATGTGGTGCCGCTCCGGGATTCCGACCGTGTGCCCTCCATTGTGTACCGACCGGCGGCAGCCTGCGGTCGATCGGTTACGCTTCCGGCTCGCATCGCACACGGACGGAAGCAGAATGAAGGTCAGCATCGGCATTGGTGGGGCGGCATCCGGATCGCGCCGGGACTTCGAGGAGGATGTGCACTTCGTTGTGGAAGCCGAGAAGCTTGGCGTCGACGCGGTGTGGACGGCAGAGGCATGGGGGCACGACGCGGTCGCGCCCCTCGCCTATTTGGCCGCCAAGACAAGCCGCATCCGCCTCGGCACCGGCATCATGCAAATCAGTGCCCGCACGCCCAGCATGACCGCCATGACGGCGCTGACCATGGCCGCCATCTCCGGCGACCGCTTCATCCTCGGCCTCGGCGTCAGTGGCCCGCAAGTGGTGGAGGGCTTGCAGGGCCGTCCTTTCCGCGCCCCGCTGACACGAATGCGAGAAACAGTGGACATCGTGCGCCTCGCCTTTGCCGGCGAAAAAATCGCCTACGAAGGGCGCTTCCACCAGCTTCCGCTTCCGGGCGGGGAGGGCAAGGCGCTGCGGCTAGCGCAGCCCGGCAACGATGGCATCCCCATCTATCTCGCGACGCTGGGTCCCAAGGCACTCGAGTATACCGGCGAAGCCGCGGACGGCTGGCTCGGCACATCCTTCACGCCGGACCACGCCGGCGCGCATCTCGACTACATCTCGGCCGGTGCACGGGCAGCGGGTCGCAACCTCGCGGACGTTGACATCCAGGCCGGCGGCAGCGTGGCCTTTGGCGACGTGGCGGAACTCGCGGCACCTCTCAAGCGGGGCATGGCCTTCACCTTGGGCGCGATGGGTTCGGCGCGCACCAACTTCTACAACGATGCCTTCAAGCGCGGCGGCTGGGAGGATGTGGCAAGGGAGTCGCAGACGCTGTGGGTAGCGGGGCGTCGCGACGATGCGGTGGCCGTGATTCCCGACGCCATGGTGGAAGAATCCAACCTCATCGGCGACGAGACGCGTGTCCGCGAACGAATCCGCACCTACCGGGACGCCGGCGTCAACACCCTGCGTGTAAGTCCAGCCGGACGCAACGTCGAGGAAAGACTCGAGACGCTGGGCCGAGCCATGGACCTGATCCGCGCGGAAGCCACGACGTAGAGCCGCAGAGGCGGCATCCTGCCTTCGGCCCACTCCGGCTAGGGGCCAGCGCCGCCTTCTACGGCCGCAGCGCTACCGCAGCAGCTCGACGCTCCGGGCGTGCTCGACGATGGCTTCCACCACCCGCGGCACTTCGGGTTCAGGCAGGTCGTGCCCCATGCGATCGATTTCGACGATGCCGGCACCGTCAATGGCCGCTGCCGTGTCGCGGCCGGCCTCCACAGGCACCAGCGGGTCGTCCACGCCGTGGATCACCAGCGTGGGTGCGCGAACCGCCGCCAAGCGTTCCCTGCGATCGCCGTCGGCGACGATTGCGCCGAGTTGCCGCATCAGCCCTGCCGGCCGGAACGACCGTTCCACCGCGCGACGCGAAAAGCGGGCAAACCCCACTTCAGCGGAGTCGTAGTGCTCGCTGCCGATGGCTTGAAAGGCCCGGGTCTGGGCTTCGATGGCAGCGTCGGTGTCGCCAGCGCCCAGCGGCTGCAGGAACGCCATCAATGCCTCGTCGCGCCGCGGCAGGTCGGGATTGCCCGTGCTCGACATGATCGATGTCAGGCTGAACGCTCGCTCCGCATGGGAAATGGCCATGTGCTGGGCGATCATGCCGCCCATCGACAGTCCCACGACGTGGGCGCCTGCCTGGCCCAAATGGTCCAGCAAATCCACTGCATCTTGTGCCATGTCCGCGAGCGCGTATGCGGGCGCGAGGGCCGAGTCTCCGTTGGCGGCAGCGACGATAGCGTCGATTGCCGGAGGTTCCGCGGGCGACTCATGCGACAGCCCCGCGTCGCGATTGTCGAGCATCACCACGCAAAACCCGGCGTTGGCGACGCCATTGACCAGCGAGTCGGGCCATTGCACGAGCTGGCAGCCGAGCCCATGAATGAGGAGCACGCGAGGGTCCGCGCGTGCACCACGCTGCTCAAAGTAGATGTCCCCGCCCCGGGCATGGAATGTTGGCATCGAAGAAGACTTACGGTGCTGAACGCAAGCGCGGAATCGTATCGTATCTGCGCCTTCACTTGCAGAGTCGCCTATCCAGAAACGCACCAGGGCGAGCGCCATCGGCCACCCGAACCAGGCCAGCGTACCGAGCACGGCGACCGGCACCGGCACGGCGACGAAAAGCCGACACGGTGTGGGCGAACGAACACTCGACACGCCCCACATCGCGGGTCGTGCGGACCAGACCAGCGGTGCGACGCCGTGACGCCCACGGGTACATCTGCTACTGTCGAACCATGAACGTACGCGATCGATTAACGGACCAGGTCCTTGAAAGTCTTCATCAGCCACGCGCACCAAGACGCGGCTCTGGCCGCTCGGGTGGCTCAAGCGTTGAAGGTCAACGGCTTGGAAGCTTGGGATGCGGATACCAACCTGCTTCCCCCGGTGACAACTGGGCTGCGGAAGTTGCCCGAGCGCTGGAAGAATCCGAAGCGATGGTCGTACTACTCACGCCGGACGCCATTGACTCCGGTTGGGTACTCCGCGAGATCGAGTATGCGCTCGGCACGAAGAACTACAGCAACCGGTTGATTCCGGTTGTCGTCGGCGACCGGAATCGCCTTCCGGACACGGGCATACCTTGGATCGTTCGGCGAATGCCGTGGATTGAACTGCGCGAAGGCCAGGGCGGCCTGCCGGAGGTAAAGCCGATTGCGGATGCAATCCGAAGCGCCGCCTGACCCCTCACCAAACAAGCCGCTAAACCATGCCGCGAGAGACGCTCGTCAAGAGGCGGTTGGTTGCGCCCGTCGGCGGAAGTCGTTGGAGAACTCGCCAATAACCTCGTCAAACCACGACCGTTCGTCGGCGATTGGCTCAAGAACGACCGAGCTGCCGTACCTGCGAATTCGAACGGTGTCGCCGGGCACCCGGAAGTCCTTGGGCAGCCGAACCGCTTGCGACCGACAGACCAAGCACCCTCGCAGTCCTTGTCCGCCACCGGAGCGATGTCCGCCAGTGCGGAGGCGGGTGAAGTGACCGAGGCGAGTTCAGGCGGCAGATGGTGTATCGTCCTGAATACCCGACCCGAGGAGAAAGAGTTTTGCTTACGTGTCGCGAAGGCATAGTCGCGGGAGTCATCCTACTTGCGGCAATTGGGACCAGCCCAACTGCCGAAGGCCATGCGTCGGCAGAATGGTGCGTCGAAGAGGAAGTCGCCGTGAGGGTAGCGCTGCTTCGAATGAACGATGCGACGCAGGAGTGGAAAGACTTCTTGAAGGAGAGTTCGGACCTCATCAAGGACATTCGCGCCGAGATGCGCGGGTTCTACGGATCAACGGAGGAGCATGTCGAGGCCCTGCTGGAAATGCACGAACGCAGGTCGTCGGCGGACGCGAGAGTCAGATTGGCTCAGCTCTTTGCGATAGGTGCGCTTGAGGACTTTGGCTCGTGCTTCAGGGGCTCGCATGAGGTTGCTCCTAATGCCCCATAGGACGGGCAGGGCCAGTGGAGTCGATTGCGTTGCGGCGACGGCGTTTGTCGCGCACGAGGAGCCGGGGCGGCGCGACCTGTTCCACGCGGCTGCGAATCGGGCGTCGGCGCGTGCGACCTTCCAGGGAGTGTAGGACGGAGGCCTGATTCTCCAATGGGAGCCAAAGCCGCTCGTCTTTCCTACTAGCGCCCCCCTCATCGTTGCGACCTCTACCGGCGTGTACGATGGAACGTGTATCCAGTGGGAGCATCGTGCGAGCGGGGGCTCAACTATTCGTGCTCCTGCAAGACGATATCCGCGATGTCCGAGGGGCGAATGGACGGGCGTTCGTCAGGCCAGGCCAGTTGTTCGGCGTTGAAGACGTGCAGCCCGCCTACGCGCCCCCCATCCCTAAGCACGACCTGTACGACTTGATAGCCCATGCCGGACTCGGGGAGTGCGGAAAGCGTTTGAACCCAGTGGTCCTCCAAGCGTACCCACACAGAAGGTCACCGTTCGGGTATGACCGCAGCGCCGAACGCTGAGCCTCGCGGCAGCTGAGCGTCGAATTTGATCTCGACCCCCCCACCGGCTTGGTGATGCTTCGGCTCGCATGTGCCGCAATGGATGACGGTGCCAGCAGGGGGCACAATCTGGTACTCGAAGATTGCGGGTGCAGGGTTGGGCAGTGCGTATCGTGCGACCGCCGCTAGTCCAGACGGCACCAAAGGAAGGTCGGTGACCGTGGTTGCGTATGTCCCTCGGTAAACGCCACCATCCGACCTTATGCGTCGGTCGAACCCATAGGCAGAGTAACGTACGAAATGTTCTCCGCGTCTGGTCGTCGATGGGTAGCTACCGTGCGTTTGAACGCGAATGCCACCCTCGTATGGTGGGAGTTCACTCAGCGAGCGAATCTCTCGCTCCATCCAGTCGGGTCGGTCCACGAGCTGCCCCGTGTCTAGCCGCCGGTAGTCGTCCGGCGTCACGACGTATTCCGTGTAGAGCCAATCCCGATCCTCCTCAGACAGCTCGCCACCTTCTAACGGGATTGCGACAGACGCATTGAGGATGAGCCAAGTGTGACTCTGTTCAGACACCAGTTGATAGCCCATGCCCGTCTCCGGCTGCGCAAGCAGCCGAGCATGTTGTTCTTCTTCTACTCGAAAGCGCACCCGACTCATCCTCCGACCACAGCGCTCCGAGTGTATCAGCTCACGCTGCATTCGGATCGTGTGCAGCGAGGGAGCGTGGTCGGCGCGGGCAACGTCCAGGCATTTCGGATCGCGAACGTCGCCCTCGAGTTACCGCACCGTCCCTCACGCGAGGGACAAGCGGAAGTATGCCGCCGGGCGAGGCATTGATAGCTTTCCTACAGCACCAGCCCCCGGCCTGCCACGAGCAGCCCCAAGGCTACACGCGTGCCGGTGCAGCGCTGCCAGTTACTGGAACTTCAATCTACCCTACCTGCACCGACTCAAAAGGGCGTCGGATGAGATAGCTAGCGCACACTTGTGGTACATCGGTGTTGCAGGAGATGGTTGGACGGACGCGAGGGCGCTTCGAGAACTAGGTTGTCAGCGCTTCGGCTTGGCCGCACCACTGGCCTTGTCCGGACGTGTGGCTGCCCGCCGTCTAGTAGTCCGGAGGGATGTTGTTGCGTCGATGACCCGATTTCGGAGATGCGGCCATAGCATGTCCGCTAAGACGGCCATGGAGTCTGCGGCATTCGGCCCTGCGATTGGAAGCTCAGGCTGGTCCTCCGGCGCGACGGCGGGCGATGCCTGTTCCGAGTGCGGTATGGGGACCGTCACGTTGACGCCCGGGAAAAGGGCAACAGTAAGTACTCTTGCGTGCTTTATGCGCAAATGGACCAGCGGCTCTTCCAGTTCGTTGTCGGCCAGGACGACGGCTTCGTCGAGGGCAATATCGCAGGTCGGCGGGTCGTCAAGCCGCAAGGGCCGCATTAATTCGCGAGCGACGAGTCGCCCGAGGCCATCGAACCCGGAAGCCCAGGTCGTCCTCTCCCCGATTCCGCCAACCAAGAAGGCCCATCCGGTCAGCTCCGGGAACTCACTGGTGTATTCCGCGACCAAGGCAAGACTCGAAGCCCCTCCCGCCGCCACGGTGGCGAGGTAGCCGCATGCCAGGGCTAGTACATTTCGTCGCGAGTGGTCGTCGGGGTCCGTCGCCCGCAAGTCATGCACGAGCGCATCGAAGAGTGCTAGTCTTGACTCGGGAACCATGGCGTGGAGGCCCGCTAGTTCTCGAGCCTGCGGGCAGAGGTCGAGCAGAGGCTCCACGAAACGGTCGGCCTCCTGCCCGTCGGCACGAACTCTTGCGTCGTGCAGTGCGTCCAGCGCCCGCACCAGCGGTAAGAGGTCGACGGGCAATGCACGATGGTTTCCGTTGTCGATGCTGGACAGGCACTTCCACATGGGAACCAGTGCGGACCTGATAGCAGAAAGCGAGGCGCGTTGGCCTGCCTGGGCGTCGCTTCGGCCGCCGACGCGGTTGGCTGCTTGAAACTGAGCCAGAGTTCTGTCGACGGACGTGCGAGGCCACAGCCCGCTCGTTCGACCGATTGCGAAGGATGCGGAGGCGAGACAAGCGGATAGGGGTACCCGCTCGATCGGCCTGCCGCTAAGCAGGTGCGCTTCGGCGACGACGAGCCCGCTCCACGCGGCTTCCGTACCGTGGAATCGAGGTCGCCGCGTGACCCCGTCGAAGTGCTTTACGAACGAGGGAGTCAGCAGGTGGCACCAAGTCGTGAGCGGTGAGAAATCGGGGCGCGCTATCGCGTAACGCGCACAAAGCCGCTGGCAGAGTTCCTCGCGGCAGACGAGGGCCAACGGTCTTGCCTGAGCGCTCGGGGCCTCCGGGACGGTGACCAAGACACCGGTCTTTCTCGGGCCTAGGGAGTTGCGTGGTGGGTAGCTCACATATGGGAGGTCATCGAACGCATCGCCCCGCAGCAGGTCATCGACCTCCTTGTCGCGGGTAGTCGTGTAATAGCGGTATTGGTGCTGGGCCGAGTTCACCATGTAGGCGTATCCTGCGGGATTGCGGCTCCCGCCAAAACGCCCGGAAGGGACGTCGTGTAGTAGATATCCATGCTGGTCTTTGCGCGCGTCAGTACCGTGTAGTACTCCTCGCGGGTGTGATGGTGGCTGAGTTCGTCAGCGAACAGCCAGTGCAGCGTGCGGAATTCGAGCCCTTTGCTTCCTTTCGCGGTGAGCACGCAAATCGGGCGGTCGGCGGCAACCGTCGGGTCGTAGTCCCGCTCCTCGGCCGTACGTGCCCGGAGCAGTTGTACTTGGTCCCCTAGGGTAGGGTCCTGCAGGAGGCGCTCGAACACGCAGTCGCGGTCGGCCGTACGTGCGGTGATCACGGCGATGCGGTCGCCGCGGTCGAGGAAATCCGCGAACACGCGGACCTGTCGCTTGAGTCGCTCGATGGCGAGGCTCACCTGATCAGCCTTGGCCATCGGGTTGGGCTCGACATTGACCCGACTGGGTGACGGTCCTCGATAGTGGCAAGTTGCCGCGAGACTCTGCTGGCCTTCCGGTATCAGTACTCGATCCGCCGCCCGGCAGATCTCCGGGGCCAGCCGGTAGTGGAACTTCAGTTGCTTTTGGTTGGCGCCTGGCAGCGCATTCCTAATCGGCGTGAGGCCCGCGGATTCACCGTAGATCTTCTGGCGGTCGTCACCGACGAAGAAGGCGGTGTCAGTCCACGCCAAGACGGCTTCGACCTCCTCCTGTAACAGATCCTGCGCCTCGTCGACAAAGAGCGCGTCGTAGCGCGGAACGGGGCTCCCCTTCGACAGGGACTTGACGCCCTTGGCCATGGTGCGTTTCCACTCTGCGAGGTTGGGCTCATCGTCCGGTAGCGACTTGTGGTGCGCCCGATAGAGGGATCTGGCCCAAGACTCGATCGTGCTCACGCGATTTCTGGGGAAAATCTCTCGGCCCTGCTCGTCAACGCATCCAGTCTTGACGAACTCGGTCAAAGGGCGGGTGAACGTGAGCACTTCGACGTTCGGGAAGCCTTGGGCGCGCACGAACTGGGCGCGGCGCAGGAGGACGTTCGTCTTTCCGCAGCCGGGTGGGCCGACGACGAGGTAGCTGCCTTCCAACGAGAGGTCTTCGATGAGCGCGATTTGCGCCTCGTCGAGCTCGTCCTTTTTCACCCACCAGAGTGACATACTCGCCCCTCCGGTCTCTGTGTTCCGGCCTCTTGTGCAGGGCGTTCCGCCATGCGTCGAGCGAGTTCGCAGAAGGCTTGCTCTGCCTGGGTGGTCAGCGCCTCGGTCGTGTCCTCGTTTGTTTCGAGTCGGGGGAGCGTCAAACCCACGCAACGTCTCGCCGCGCCGGTCATCAAGAGCTCCACAACCACGGTGACTGCCCCCGGATTGGCCTCGACCGGTGCGTGCAGCGTGTAACGGAGCAGAACTTCACTGGCAGTACCGCTCGCGTCCTCGTGAACCGACCACCCGAGTTGGACCCTCCGCGAGTCGCTCTCTGTGCCGGGTCTGACCTCATGGGTAGCGGTGACGCCAGCGCCGAGGAGGTAATCGACGAGGTGTTGCTCGATTGCCGACGACTGGCAGTCGAGGTAGCGGCGGCGGTCTTCGAGGCGTGAGCGCCGTGTCTCCATTGGACGGTAGAGTCCCAACATGGAGAGGGCGTTCTTTGTGCGGCTGGCGTCGTCGATAAGGAAGTCCTCAATCCGGAGTTCGGATCGTCGGCGCCAATCCTTGTCCAGTGCCCGCTGTGCAAGGAAGACGAGATCGGGGTCAACGTCGGTCGCTTGGACGAGCGGGTATTTCGTCGCAACGACCCAGGCGAAGCGGTAGCGGTTCATGCTCGACTGCGCGTACTCGTCCTGAAAGAGGGGCCGTCGCACGATCAGATCGTGCAGGAGGGCGCCAAGTTGGTACACGGTCAATGCGTCCCACATCTCCGGACCGGCATCGAGCAGGCGGAATAGGTACTCCGGTGGCGAATACCGGGCGGTAGCGAGCATGGGTAGCTGTCCGCCGTGGTCCGTGCCGACACCGATCGGATCCTCAATGGCACGGATGACGGAGATGTCCAGCAGAGTGGCGTGATCGAAGTCGTCGGAGACGAACACGTTCGCTGACTTAACGTCTCGATGGCAGATGTCGCGTTCCCGCAGAAACACGCACGCACGGGCTACGTCATCGAGTATCTGGCGTACTTTGCCTCGGGGCACCTCTTGCAGACGTTTCTCAAGTTCGCTGCCGGGCGCACGGCTCATGAGCAGGAAGAGGCGGTCCTCGAACCTGCCGCCATCGTAGATCTCGACGAGTGATCGGCAATCGTGACCCTTAAGGCTCAGCTGCTTGTCGATCCTGCTTTCCTCGATGTCTCCCAGTTTGCCCATCGAGAATTCGCGGTCGTAGATCTTGAGGGCCCGGGGCCCGTCGGGCGAACGTATCTCGAACACGGGTGCCGTCCCGCCGACGCCAAGTTCCGTCGTCCGCGACCAACCGGTGCCTTGGTGCTGGCACCAGAGGTCGGCGATCGCCGCGGCGTCAGGATGGGTTGGCGTGGCGGCCTTGGTCGTCATGCTCTTCGGTGGTGATGGTTTGGGCCGCTCACGGAGTCGTTCGACGCAAGCGCAAAGCGGCGCGAGTATATGGGCTGGTAGGGGCCGCAGGCAAGGGCGCGTTCGGGGTCAGGACGCTTCCCAAAGCCAGCAATCCGCCTTGCATTAGCCAAGCTCGCGCGGACGCATTTCGAGATATTCGCCCATCGACCGGGTGCATGTCGTTCAGCCGGCGTGGAACATCCAAGCTCGTGCCGCTCCGTCGCGCGCCCAAGAGCGTCAATGTCATTGTGCAGGCAACGAAGAATCCACGGAGCTTTTGCAACGTTTGCCCGTGAATTGCGGGTATGGTTGATTTGGTGGATGGGGACGTGAGGGAGGACTTGCTCCATCGTGTGGCAAAGGCGCGGACGCGTTGGCGGCGGCTACGGTGGAGTCGATGGCCGGCGGTTCTTCGGACGACTCATGCGACAGCCCCGCGTCCCCATTGTCGAGCACCACGACGCAAAGGCGGCACTGACGATGCCGTCTATGAGCGAGTCGGGCCACTGCACCAACACTGGCGACCGAGCCCATGAATGAGGAGCACGCGAGGGTCCGCGCGTGCACCACGCTGCTCAAAGTAGATGTCCCCGCCCCGGGCATGGAATGTTGGCATCGAAGAAGACTTACGGTGCTGAACGCAAGCGCGGAATCGTATCGTATCTGCGCCTTCACTTGCATAGATGCGGGGTCGGGCGGGCGAACTCGGCGTTTAGGCCGGTTGCGACCAGTCCTCAATCGAGAGGCCGGTTACACGCTCGAACTTTCGTGTGTTGGCCGTGACTACTGTGAGATTGCGTGCTCGGCCTTGGCCCGCGATCATGAGGCCATAGGGCCCAATCCGGCGGCCAACGTCTTCCAACTCCGCTCTGATTGCGCCGGACGCGCGAGCATCCTCCTTTCCGAACGGGACCGTCTCGAACAGGAGCCTGTCGAGCAGTTCGATGTTGCGCACGGCTCGCTGGCTCTTGTAGGCACCGTAATGCAGTTCGTAGAGCACAACGGCGGACAATCCGATGTCACTCGGCGCGTGGCCTCGGATTCGTTCCACCAAAGGCGGTGAGCTTCCGTTGAGCATGGCGATGCATGCGTTCGTGTCCAGCAGATAGCGCATTACTCGAAGGCACGGTCTAGCTCGTCGCGCTCGTCAAGAGGCGGTTGGTTGCGCCCGTCGGCGAAGAAGTCGTCGGAGAACTCGCCGATGATCTCGTCAAGCCACCACCAATCGTCGGCGATTGGCTCAAGAACGACCGAGCTGCCGTGCCTGCGAATTCGAACGGTATCGCCGGGCACCCGGAAGTCCTTGGGCAACCGAACCGCTTGCGACCGACCAGACCAAAACACCCTCGCAGTCCTTGTCACGACGTCCATCTTGCGTAGCTATATGCAAATGGTACATAGCAGTGGAATGCGTCGCCAATCTTCGCAGCCGCCCGATACACGAACGTCGTCCCGCGCTCTAGGGATGCGCGTGGGGGGGGCGGGTAAGCGACCATTGGCGAGGCGGGCCGGTTTAGCATAGATGGCTCGGTACGGCCCGGTCGCCCGATCCACCGTCGGTTGCTCCGTGACCCTGACGCCATGAGCACCATCCGAGCGGTAAGTGGTGCCTGGGCAGCCCCACCACGCCTGAGCGAAACTGACAAGACGGGCGCGCCTGCGCTACGGAACCGACGGAGGTCCTGTCGAACGAAATGACGAGGGAATCCAACACTGACCGAGCGAGTTCCTCTGGGCTCATGGTGTCCATGGTCGTGGACTGGCTCGACTCGCATCCATATCAGGCGGAGTTGCTGCTCACGACGCTGGAGGAGATGGCAGGTATCCCGCGCCATCGAATGGTCGTGCAATGTACCGATCGGGTTGCGCCTGCCGTGGTGGAGGAGTTTCGCCAGCGTGGCCATGTCGTGGTGGTCATTGAGCCGTACCTTGACCGCACCTATTGCAACAAGATCGCGCAGCTCGACCACTTCCTGACGCCGGTCGGCTTCGATGCCGACGCCGAAGGCGTGCTCCTGCTTGATCTCGACATCGCTGTGTTGGCGTCACTCGACATTCCAGACACCGAGGCGGTGTGCGGCAAGGTCGTGGATGGGCCGAATCCGCCTCTCGCCGACATCGAGCACGTGTTCGCCAAGGCGGGAGTCGCCCTGCCGGACGTGATCCCATGCGACTGGCGCGCCCGCGGCGAGACCGTCGCGACCAACCTCAACGGTGGCGTTCTCTACATCCCGCGCCGGCAGGTGGCGGTTGTGCGCGAGCGGTGGCGGCACTGGGCCGCGTGGATGCATGCGGACCCGACGGCGTTGCCGGCAGCCCGCAAGCACGTCGACCAGGTCTCGTTCGCGCTGACCTTGGCGGAGAACGAGATGCCCTGGCGCCACCTGCCGACCCACTGGAACTTCCCCGGCGGGCACGATCGCACGCCGAGCCTCGATCCGGCAGAGCCGGTGCGAGTCCTGCATTACCACTCGTGGGGGCTTGACGATGCGGGTCTCGTCCAGCCGACGTATTCGGAGACCTCCGCGCTCGATGAGGGAGTGGCCAGGGTCAATGCCCTCATCGCCCGGCGGCCGATGGTTTTTTTCCCGCGTTTCCGGCGCGACAGGGCATTGGCAACGGTCGCTGCTGTGCCGCTGCTGGACCCTGACCTTTTCTCGCGGGGGTTCGTGCAGCGGGAGGTGGCTACCGGCTGCCGCCGGCGCCTCGTGCTGCATGGCGGTGCACCGAAGACCGGTACCTCGTCGCTGCAGTGGCATCTTGCCGAGAATCGGACGGAGCTAGCTGCGCGCGGCATCTGGTTCCCACCGCCCTCGTTTTCGCCCGAGCCCAAGCACCAGCCGTTGAGCGCTAGGCTGCGTAAGGGCGACATCGCCGGCTTCGTGGCCTACATCGAGACGGCGCTGCTCGACATGCCGGACGGCACCCACACCGTCGTTCTCACTACCGAAGGCGTCTTCAACCATTGGTGGGACTATCCGCCCGAAGCGAAGGCTGCCCTCCGGCGACTCGCGGCACTGTTCGACTTGGAGCTTTGCCTGTGGCTGCGCGAGCCGATTGCCTTTGCGGTGGCTCTTTGGGCGCAGTACCTGCTGAACCCGCGCACCGAGGGGCCGTCGGCCAACGTGCAAGGCCGCGACATTGCCCTGGCCGAGGCGATGCAAGACGACTGGTTTCGTCGCCATCTGGACTATCTGGGCATCGTTCAGGAGATGGAATCGCTTTTCGGCAAGGGCCGCGTGCGCGCAATGCCGTTTGCGGGCGACACGGTGCAGGCGTTCTTGGACGAATACGAGATCGCGCCCCTCGCCGTGGCGTCGAGACGACACAATGTGTCGCTTGGGAAGCTCGGTGTTGCGTTTGCGCGGTTCGTCAACCGCCATTTCGGTGGGTCGGGCCGGATGCGAGGGTTGCGTTGTGCCGAATGGCTGGACCGTTGCGCTGGATCATGGGCCGGTCCCGTTCGGGTTACGGCTGAAGAGCGGACCCTCATCGAACAGCGCAGCGCCGCCGGCTGGCGCGCGATACAGCCGTTGCTCGACAAGCCGCCCCCCCGCCGCCGACGGCAACGGCCGAAGGTGTTCTGCATCGGCTTTCACAGAACCGGTACCAAGTCCCTTGCGACCGCGCTCGAGTTCCTCGGCTATCGCGTCACCGGCCCGAACGGCGCTCGCGACCCCAACATAGCCAACAATGCGCTGGCACTTGTCCTTGGGCTGGCCGGCGAGTTCGACGCCCTGAACGACAACCCCACGACGGTGCTCTACAGGGAACTCGATGCTGCCTTTCCCGGCAGCCGTTTCATCCTGACGACGAGGTCCACCGGAGCTTGGCTCGCAAGCGCAGTGCGCTACTTCGGCACCGACGAGACGCCGATGCGCGAGTGGATCTACGGTCATGGCTCGCCGGTCGGGTTCGAGTCCGTGTACAGAGAACGCTACGAGTCCCACAACGCGGAAGTGGCCGCGCATTTCGAGGGCCGCCCGGACCTGCTTGTGCTCGACTTCGAACGCGGTGACGGTTGGCCGGAACTCTGCGCCTTTCTTGGCGAGGACGTGCCCGAAGCACCTTTCCCGCACACCAACCGCAGCGGCACGTAGGCTTCGTGCGCGCGTGACGCGAGCGCCCGGCGCAGCTAACGTTGCGCCACACAACCACATTACCGGCCAGAGCGACGCGAATGCATGAGTGACGGAACCGACATCGGGGCGACATCCCCGCAGAATCTCTTCACCGTGGAGCATCGCGTGCCCACCGCTGAGCGCGAGGCGCGCAACGGCCATCGCGGCGGCGTGCTTTGGTTCACGGGCCTTTCCGGTGCTGGCAAGTCCACGCTGGCGTTCTCGCTGGACGAGGCGCTGTTTGCCGACGGCTACCACACGTTCGTCCTTGATGGCGACAATATGCGTCGGGGAATCAACGCAGACCTTGGCTTCTCGCCCGCGCACAGGAGCGAGAACATCCGCCGGGTCGGGGAAGTGGCGGCGCTGTTCGCGGCGTCGGGCACCATCTGCATCTCGGCCTTCATTTCGCCCTATCGCGCGCACCGCGCCCAAGCGCGGGCTGCCGCCGGTGACCACTTCCACGAAGTCTACGTTCGCGCCGCCCTCGCGACCTGCGAGCGGCGCGATCCGAAACGTCTCTATGAGCGCGCTCGCGCTGGCGAGATTGCCAATTTCACGGGCATTGACGACCCGTACGAAGCGCCGCGTGCACCGGAGCTCGTGGTCGATACGGACCGTCTCAGTGTCGAGGAGTCTGTTCAGAAGGTGCGCGCATATGTCCACCGAGAATTCCGCTTGTCCTAGCTAGCTAGCAGCCTGTCGCGTTTCGACCCACTCCTCGTAGGGGGCGGGCTTGTCCCGTGCCGAGTCTGTCGGTGCATTCAAGACGGGCGGGGACAAGCCCCGCCCCTACGGGGCACGTGACGAGTTCAGCGCGGGCGGGGAAGAACCCGGCCCCTATGGGGGCACTGACGCGTTGGGAAAATGCAGTACAGTGCAGATGGACGCCGGCGCGCCAAGACGCGGGCGGAACTTCGGCCTTGTTTAGCGGAGGTGAATGTGAAACTGCTCCTTCGATCGATGCGCTTCGTGCGATTTGCTTTGCTGGTGCCGATCCTATTGCTTGCGGGCACGGGGCTCGCCGCCGACTATCAGGACGACTGGGGGCCGGCGGTAGGCAGCGCGATGCCGGCCATCGATGCCCCGGACCACACCGGTGCTCCGCGTGCCTTGGCCGACCTCACCGGCGAGGGGGGGCTTCTCCTCTTCGTCAACCGCAGCGCCGACTGGTGACCCTTCTGCATTCGTCAACTGGTCGAGTTGACTGAGTGGCAGGAACGCTTCGAGGCGGTGGGTGTGCAAGTTGCGGCGATGACCTATGACGGCGTGGACAAGCTCGCCGCGTTTCAGGAGAAGCACAGCGTCGGCTATCCGGTGCTGTCGGATCAAGGGGCGGCACACGTCAACGCTTTCGGCATCCGCAACGAGGACTATGGCGAAGGCCACGGCGCCTATGGCGTTGCCCATCCGGGTATCTTCCTCATTGACGCGGAGGGAATCATCCGCCTCAAGCGCGCGCTGCCGGGCTATCGTGACCGGCCGCCGTTCGAAGAACTGCTCGGCGCCGTGACGGCGGCTGTGGGCACGGCCCAGGGGGACGAGGGCGAGTCGTGAGCCGAGTTCGCGTCGCCGTCCTTCGACTCGCTATGGCTAGCTGCTGCGGCCTTGCGCTCGCTGGCTGCACCAATGTCGTCACGGGAATGACGGAAACGCTCGCGAGCGACCTTACAGCCGCGATGCTCGATAATGACGACCTCGAGGTGGTGCGCAACGGAGCGCCGGCCTATCTCATCATGCTCGATGCGCTCCTGCGCTCGAACGCCAACAGTCCGGCGCTGCTGCAGGCTGCTGCCAACCTCAATGCCGCCTACGGTGCGGCCTTCGCTGACGACCCCGAACAGGCGCGCACTTTCGCCAACAAGGCGCTGCGGCTGGCTAGCCGCGCCGCGTGTGCCGAGGTGCCGTGGACCTGCACGGCGCGCACGGTGCCTTTCGCCGAGTTCGAGGAGCGACTGCCGACGTTGCGCGAGGAGCATGTGCCGGTTGCCTACACCTTCGCAACTACGTGGGCCGGCTGGATTCAGGCTCACAGCGAGGACTGGAATGCGGTGGCGGAACTTGGCCGAGTGAAGGCGCTCATGGCGCGCATCGCCGAGCTCGACGGAAGCTGGGAAAACGGTGGCCCCTACATGTATCTCGGCGTCTTCGAGACGCTCGCGCCGCCGGCGTTGGGCGGTCGGCCCGAAGTGGGGCGGGGGCATTTCGAGCGTGCCATCGAAGTTTCAGAGGGCCGGCACCTTATGGCGCGGGTGATGTTCGCGTCGCAGTACGCGCGCCTCGTGTTCGACCGCGAGCTGCACGACCGAACGCTGCGCGAGGTGCTGGCCGCCAACCCTCGCGTGGAGGGCTTGACCCTGTCGAACCGCGTTGCCCAGGAGCAGGCACGGGAGCTCTTGGATTCGGCGGATGAGCACTTCTTCTAGGGTGCGAGTCATGTTGCGTTCGCTTGCGTTGATGGCGCCGCGAGGCTCCCGCCGAATCGGTGCGTGGGGTGCTCGCTGTGCCGCGGTCACCTGCATCCTCCTCGCCCTTCCCGCCGCCGCAACCACCTTCAAGATCGCTACCCTCTCCCCCGCCGGCTCCACGTGGATGAACATCCTGCGCGCGGCGGCGGAGGAAGTGGATGCAGCCACGGAAGGGCGGGTGGCGTTTCGGTTCTATCCCGGCGGCGCGATGGGCGACGACTGGGCCGTGCTGCGCAAGATTCGCGCTGGCCAGTTGCACGGCGGCGTGGTGACCACCACGGTTTTCAACCGCATCTATTCGGACGTCCAGCTCTACAACCTCCCGCTCATCTTTCGTGACCTGTCGGAAGTGGACGCGGTGCGTGCACAGTTAGACCGGGTGCTGCTCGCCGGCATGGAACGAAACGGCTTCGTCGCCTTCGGCATCGCCGAGGTAGGCATGGCCTATGCAATGAGCCGGCGCCCCGCCGCCACTCTGCAAGCCATGCGCCGGGCCAAGGTGTGGTCGCCAGAGGGCGACATTTCCGTGGCGCGGGCGCTCGACACTTTCGGCATCGCGCCCATCCCCCTCACGGTGGTGGACGTGCTTCCGGGGCTCCAGACGGGCCTTATCGACACGGTGGCGTCGCCCCCGGTGGCTGCGGTCGCCCTGCAATGGCACACCCAACTCGACTATGTGCTCGACATCCCGCTCATGTATGTCTATGGCCTGCTGGCGGTGTCGGAACGGCACTTTCGCCGCTTGTCCGATGCCGACGCGGCGGCGGTTCGGCGCATCCTGGGGGATGCCGTAGCGGAGGCGGACCGGCGCAATCGCGCTGACCATGACGCCACCATGCAGGTGCTGATTTCGCAGGGGTTGAAGCTCGAAGTCCCGGCGCCTGAGGAACTGGCCAATTGGCGTCGGCTCGGCAAGCAAGCAGAGGCGCGTTGGGTTCGTGAGGGCATCATCTCGGACGGCCTCTACCAGCAACTGGTAGCTGCCCTTGCAGCGGTGCGGCGGAAGGCATCGCCAATCGCCGCGCCTGACCAAAGCCCTTCGGTACCCCAAGGCCGGCCCGGCACCGCTAGCCGCCAATGAACGGACGGCTGGGGCGCGTCGTCCACACGGTGGAAACGGCGCTGTTGGTCGCCCTCCTGTTGGTGATGATTGGTGTCGCCGTCTATCAAGTGCTGGCGCGCAATCTCTTCGGCACCGGCATCGTCTGGGGCGACGAGCTGGTGCGCGTGAGCGTGCTCTGGGTGACGATGATCGGTGCGGCATCGGCCGCTGCGACGGACAGCCACATCCGCATCGACATCGTCTCCCGCTTCGCCAGCGAGAAGATGAATGCCTTGGCGAACCGCACCACCTCGGCCTTCACGGCTCTCGTCTGCGGTCTGCTTGGCTGGTATTCGGTGCGATTCATCCGCTGGGACTACCTCGACGACACCATCGGCTTCGGCGCCGTCCCCGCTTGGGTGTGCGAACTCATCATCCCCATCGCCGCCGCCGTCATGGCTTTGCGCTACCTGATCCGCGCCGTGACCGGTGGCCGCGGACAATCGGCAGCCGGGGTTCCGACTTGATCTGGGCCGGTATTGCGCTGGTTGCCCTGATGGCGCTCCTTGGTGCACCGCTGTTTGCCATCGTTCTCGCGGCAGCCATGCTGGGCTTCCTGGCCTCGGACATCGACCTCGCGGTGGTAGCCATCGAGCTCTATCGCATCTCCGACACACCGCTTCTGGTGGCGCTGCCGTTCTTCACCTTCGCCGGCTACGTCATGGCGTCGGCGAACACGTCGGGGCGTTTGATGGGCCTCGTGCGGTCGCTGTTCGGCTGGATGCCGGCCGGGCTTGCGATTGTCGGCTTCGTTGCCTGTGCGCTCTTCACGGCTCTGACCGGCGCTTCTGGCGTGACCATCGTGGCCTTGGGCGCGCTGCTCTTGCCGATGCTGAGGGCGGGGGGATACGAGGAGCGCTTCAGCCTTGGCCTCGTCACCACCTCCGGCAGTCTGGGCCTCCTGATCGTGCCGTCTGCACCGCTGCTGCTCTACGGCATCGTCGCGCAGCAGCTTGACGTCGGCGAACCGTTCACCATCGGCCAACTCTTCCTGGGGGGGCTGGTGCCGGCGGCGCTGATGGTGCTGCTGCTGTCGGCTTGGGCCTGGTGGCAGCACGGCGATGCGCCGCGCACGAGGTTCGATCTCAAGGACGTGCGCGCCGCCCTGGTCGCCGCCCGGTGGGAACTGCCGCTGCCGTTTGTCGTTCTCGGCGGCATCTATTCGGGCTATTTCGCGATCTCCGAGGCGGCGGCGATGACGGCGCTCTATGTGCTCGTCGTCGAGGTGGGGCTGTATCGGGAAGTGAAGGTGAAGGCGCTGCCGGGGGTGATGCGGGAGTCGATGGTGATGGTGGGCAGCATCATTCTCATCCTTGGCGCGGCGCTGGCGTTCACCAACTATCTGGTGGATGCCGAGGTGCCGCAGCGCCTGTTCGCGTTCATGCAGGAGCACGTCTCAAGCGCGCTTGCCTTCCTGATCCTGCTCAACATCCTGCTGCTGGCGCTTGGCGCGCTGCTCGACGTCTTTGCCGCCATCGTCATCATGGTGCCGCTGCTCCTGCCGGTGGCGGCGGGCTACGGCATCCACCCGATCCACCTCGGCATCATTTTCCTCGCCAACCTGCAGATCGGCTATTTCACGCCGCCCGTGGGCATGAACCTGTTCATCGCCAGCTACCGTTTTGATCGACCGGTGCTCGAACTCTATGCCGCCTGCTGGCCGTTCATGCTGGTGCTGCTGATTGCACTCCTGGCCATCACGTACATTCCGGCGCTGTCACTTTGGTTCTTGCCTTGAGGCGCGCTCGGAAAGCTCTGGACAGGCCATCAAACGACGTGCTCTCCACGACCTAGGGGCCTCGCCCTACAGATTCTCCCGATAGTCCTTCTCAATCGCCTCGTCGATGGCCGCTGCCGTCTCTTCCGACGCGTTGTTGCGCTTGGCGTAGAGCTTGCCGAAGGACACCTTGTGGCGTTCGCCCCAGACGTCCGGTTGCCAGAGCTTCGAGCGCAGGAACGCCTTGGAGCAGTGGAAGAACACCTCTTCCACCTGCACGCGGATCACCAACACCGCTGGGCGACCGCGTGCGGCCAGCCGTTGGAGCAGGTCAGGATCGGCGGTGAGCGACGCCTTGCCGTTGACTCGCAGCGTTTCGGTGGTGCCGGGGATCATGAACAGCACGCCGACGTGCGGGTTGGCAAGGATGTTGCGGTGCCCGTAGGCGAGACGATTGCCGAGCCGGTCTGGAATCAGCAACGTCTGCTCGTTTTCCACGGCCACAAAGCCGGGTGCGTCCCCCTTGGGCGAGGCGTCGAGCCGGCCTTGGTCGTCGGCAGTCGAGAGCACGAGGAACGGCGCCCTGGCTATGAAGTCGACGGCGAACTCGTTCAAGACCGGTTCGTTCTTCTTGCTGAGGCCAGGGATTTCCTCCCCGATCACCTCGCGAAGCGCTTCCTCGGTTTGGATGGTCTCCACACCAATCCCCCTTGGCTGTTTGGCGCAATGCCTATCGTGCCATTCAAACGCATTTGAGAATTGTTTGCATCGCCTCACTACGCGAGCAGCGCGAACTTCACGGCGAAGATGACCGCCACCGCATACACCGCCACCGAGCACTCCCGCATTCGGCCAGAGAACAGGTGGATCGCGGCAGAGGTGATGAAGCCGATACCGATGCCGTCGGCGATGGAGAAGCTGAGTGGGATGCAGATGGCCGTGGTGACCCCTGGAACCGCTTGCAGCGCGTCGTCCCATTCGAGGTCTCCGAAGCTGCGCGCCATCAAGCAGGCAACGAAGAGAAGGGCTGCGGCAGAGGCAAACCCCGGCACGCTTTGTGCCAGCGGTGCCAGCCAAAGGCAGGCGAGGAACAGAGCGGCCACGACCACCGCCGTCAAGCCGGTTCGTCCGCCGCTCTCGACGCCGGCGGCGCTCTCGATGTAGCTGGTGGTGGAAGAGGTGCCGACAAGGCTGCCGAAGACCGTTGCCGTGGAGTCGGCCAGCAGCGCTCGCCGAAGCCTGGGCAACCGCCCCTCTGCATCGACCAGGCGGCCGCGAGCACCCACGGCCACCAACGTGCCGAGGGTGTCGAACACGTCCACGAGCAGCATGGCCAGCACGATGGTCATGGCAGTCAGGCTCAATGCCGCCGATATGTCGAGTGCAAGAAGCACCGGAGCGGGGGACGGCGGCATGGACGCAACGCCGTGAAAATCCGCCTCCCCTGTGAGCCAAGCGACTGCTGCCACCGCCAGCATGCCGATCACCAGCGCCCCCGGAATCTGCCGCACGGACAGCGCGGCGATCAGACAGAAGCCGGCAATCGCCGCCAGTGCCGGGAACGTCGTGAGGTCGCCTAGCTCGACCAGGGTCGCTGGGCTGGCCACGACGATGCCAGCGTTGCGCAAGGCGATGAAGGCGAGGAAAAGGCCAATGCCTGCAGCCGTGCCGGCCTTGAGGCCGCGCGGCATCGCATCCATCAGCCAGGCCCGCACCGGCAGCACGCTCAACGCCACGAACAGCACGCCGGACACGAACACCATGCCGAGCGCCGCCTGCCACGTCTGGCCGCTGGCCAGCACCACGGTGTAGGCAAAGAACGCGTTCTGCCCCATGCCCGGCGCAAGCGCCACCGGATAGTTCGCCGCCAGTCCCATTACCAGCGTGCCGACCGCCGCCGCAAGGCAAGTGGCGACGAAGACCGCCCCGAAGTCCATGCCTGCATCCGCCAGAATGGCTGGGTTGACGAGGGCAATGTAGGCCATGGCAAGGAAGGTCGTGCACCCCGCCGTCACCTCGCGACCGAGGCTGGAACCCCGCTCTGAAACCCGAAAGCGCCGCTCCAGCCACTCGATCATTGCAGGGCGGCCAGCACTCGGTCGATGATGTTGTTGGGGTTGGCGGCCCAGCGGGTGACGACGACAAGCCGGCGTTCGGGAGCGACGAAGACGACGTTGCCGCCAGCGCCGATGGCGGCGAATGCGCCCTCGGAAGCGTTTGGCCAGACGGATTGCACCGGATTCAGCCACCACATGAAGCCGTAGCGGTCGTTCTGCGGGCAGGCCGAAAGCGCGGCCCGGATCCAGGACGGCTGCAGGATGCGCCGCCCGTTCCATTGCCCTTGCGCGAGCCACAGGAGGCCAAAGCGGGCGTGGTCGAAGCTGTCGATCATCAGGCCGCCGCCCCAGTGGCCGCCGCCGGGGACCGAGGCCATGTCGCGTCCGGCGATGGAGACCGTCGCGTTGTCGTAGGCCTCCCACCGCCAGCCGGAAGATGCGCCGATGGGTCCCATCACCTCGCGCGCCAGCACGTCCGGCAGCGGCTCGCGCCAGATACTGAGCGCCGCCAAGGCCAGCGCGTTGACCCGCACGTCGTTGTATTCCCAAAAGGTGCCGGGCTGCTGAAGGGGGCGAGGAATGCCCTTGCGCGCCGGGGCATCGGCGGCGGAACGGTTGTGATCGACGGTGTCCGGAATGCCGAACAGCGTGCCGCTCCACTCGCTCGTTTGGTGCAGCAAATGCCGCCAGGTCACCAGCTCGTTGTGCTCGCCGGTGAACCCATCCGGCACGCGGTTGCAGACCGGCTCGTCCACATCGCCGATCAGGCCGCGGTCCACGGCCAACCCAACGCAGGTGGAGACGTAGCTCTTGGTGGCGCTGAAGGTCATGTCCACACGCTGCGGTTCGCCCCACTCGGCGACGACGAGGCCATCCTTCACCACGAGACCGGTGGCGGGGCCGCGAGGACGGGTGGGGCCGATCGGGCGGTTGAACGGCGGCGGGTCGTCCTTCGCCACCATGCCACCCACATCGATAGGCCACGGGGATTCGTGGTCCTTGGCGTGGCGAATGGCTGCTTGCAACGCTTCGGGATTGAATCCCATGTCAGCGGCATCGGCACGGGCCCAGGTGCCGGCGGGTGGGAAGTGGAGTCCTGGCATGATCAGTTCCCGATGATCTGGCGCAGCCCACCGACAATACACAACGTGGCGAGCGTGAGGATCACCCACCCGGAGACGCGGCGGAACTGATTGTCCTCGAAGCGGGCGAGGAACTTGGTGCCGATGCGGGCGCCGACGACGGCGGTTGCCATGCCGGCAAGGATGATCCAGATGGGCACGGCCCCTGCCGACGCCTCGCCCCATGCGAGACCGCCCAGGGTGGCGTAGTAGGCGAGCTTGACGAGGTGGCCGAGGGTTTGCGTGAACGCCTTGGTGGCGACGATGCGGAATCGATCCACGGGCGTGTTGACGTAGAAGGCGTCGAGCAGGGGGCCAGAGGCGCCGGCGAGCAACTGTGCGCCGGTGACGACGCTGCCGCAGCACATGGCAGTGACCGGCTGGCGCACGTCGAGCTTGCCGGTCTTCGGCAGGATGCGCGCGAGCCACGGCAGCGTGCCGACGAGCACCAACACCACGGCGGGGTCGGGGACGAACGCGGCGAGCGAGAACAGGATGACCACCAACGCGGCACCGGCAATGTAGGGCGGCACCACGGACCACATCATGTGCTGCCGGAGGAACACGAACCGAGCGCCGTTCGACGCCGCCTGCACGGCGCCATGCAGCACCATCGCCCCGGACACCGACAGCGTGGCGACAAGAACCGCCATGAGGATGACGCCGCCGGCCATTCCAAGGATGCCGGAGAGGATGGATGTCGCCAGCACGGCGACGAGGATTCCAGCGGCGAGTGCCAGGGTCATGTCGAGTCGAGCTCCTCGCTCGGCAGCGTGGTCCACTTCGCCAAGGCGTCTACCCAGTCGGCGCGGTCGTTCAGACAGGGGACGAGGGTCAGGCGGTGGCCACCGGCTTCGCGAAAGACCGCCTCCCCCTTCATGCCGAGTTCCTCGAGGGTTTCGAGGTTGTCGGCAACGAAGGACGGGCAGGCGACTGCGACGTGTCGCACGCCAGCCCTCGCGAGTTCGCCGAGGTGTTCCTCCGTGTAGGGCGTGAGCCAGCGCAGGCGCCCCAGGCGGGACTGGAAGCTCGTGCTGTGGGGGATCGTGAGGCCGGCAGCGAGACTCCTGGTGGTCGCCAGGCACTGATGTCGATAGCAGCCGGCGTGGGCGGAGGAGGGTGCCTCGCAGCAATCCGGGCGTTGTAGGCAGTGCTCTCGCGTTGGGTCGGCCTTGCGGACTTGGCGCTCGGGCAGGCCGTGGTAGCTGAAGAGCAGGTGGTCGGCGTCCTCGGGCAGCTCTTGCGACAGCAAACGTCGCATAGCTTGGACGTATCCCGGCCGGTCGTGGAAGGCCGGCAGGACGAGAATCCTGCTGTCGGAGGCGAGGGTCCTTGCCCGTTCGATCGTCGTGCTCCGCGTGGCGCCGGCGTGCTGCGGATAGAGCGGCATAAGCAGGATTTCGTCCACCGACGCGGCCGTCAGTGCCTTGAGGGCGTCCTCCAGGCTAGGTGCTCCATACCGCATTCCCAGAGCCACGGGGATGTTCACCCGCTGCCGCAGCGCGTCGGTTAGGCGCTCGCTCCAGTGCAACAAGGGCGAGCCCGGTTCTTCGTCCCGCCAGATCGCCTGATATGCCCTTGCACTCGCCTCGGGCCGTCGCCTAAGGATGAGGGACACGACGAGACGCCGCACCGGCCATGGCACGTCGATGACGTGCCGATCCATCAAGAACTCGTTCAGATAGCGGCGCACCGCGTCGCGTTGGGGCGCGTCGGGGGAACCGAGATTGGCAAGCAGAATGCCGCGAGTGGTCAACACGCTACCCGTGTCGGGGCGGGACGGTGATTGTAGTGGCGCGAGTGAGGGTTGACGCCCTTGGAGAGGCTGGTCGCTGATAGTATGCCGCGCCTTGCAGCCCTCTTGAGTCTCGCCATTGGACGCCGAACGCGACAGATCACGCCGCAAATCCGGAATGCCGCCGCGTAGTGCAGTCATCGTCGACTACGACGCCGGCAACCTGCGCAGCGTGCAGCGAGCGTGTCGGGAAGTGGGGCTCGATGCCGTCATCAGTGCGGATGCGGACGAGGTGCGACAGGCGGAGCGGATCATCTTCCCTGGTGTCGGGGCTGCCGGCAGCGCCATGCAGAGCCTCCGCGCCACCGGCATCGGCGAGGCGCTCACGGATGCCTACCGTGCCAACATCCCAATCCTCGGCATCTGCCTGGGCCTGCAGATCTCGCTCGACCATTCCGAGGAGAACGATACCGAGACGCTTGGGCTCGTTCCGGGATCGGTACGCCGGTTTCGCCTGGCGGACCCTGCGCTCAAGATTCCCCACATGGGCTGGAACGCAGTGGAGGTGCTGCGGCCCCACCCCGTGCTCCGGGAGATTGAACCGGGCGACGAGTTCTACTTCGTCCATGCCTATTTCCCGAGCCCGGCAAACCCGGGTGACGTGCTTGCCGAAGCGGATTACGAGGGCCGCTTCTGCTGCGCCCTCGGACGCGGGAACTACATTGCCACCCAGTTCCATCCGGAGAAAAGCGGTCGCGTGGGCCTCGCCCTCCTCAAGCGCTTCGCCGAGTGGGACGG
>VXPR01000489.1 GCA_009839405.1 Gammaproteobacteria bacterium | reverse complement strand
GCGCGGGGCACCGGGGGGGGCCGCTCATTTTTCCGGCCCAGGTCTCGGGGAAGTGGGCTCTGGCCTGCGAGGGATTCGCCTGGCGTTGGCAGAGCCTTCTTAGCCGCTCCGTTCGCGCTGCATCGCCGCCGAGGCCAGTCGCCACACCGCTTCGGGCGCGACCCCGGCGAGGCACGGCGGCAACGGCCGACTTGTCGCCACGGCATCGGGATGGCGGCAACGGCGCGACAGGCAAGGGGCGCATGGCAGCTCGGAGTTGAGGTTGACGGCGCGCTCGCCGAGACAACCGGTGCGCCGAGGGTCTGTGGGTCCGAACAGCATCACGGTGGGACGGCCCATCGCCGCGCCCAAGTGCGCGAGGCCCGTATCCACCCCGACCACGAGCCTCGAGGCACCGAGCAGGTCGATGGCGCCGGTGAGGTCCATGCGCTCGCACACCTCGGCTCTCGGCTCCGCGTCGGCAATGCGTTCGGCGCGGGCGCGTTCGAGGGGGTCCTGCCAGAGCAAGGTAGGAGTCAGGCCATCTGCGGCCGCGCGCCTTGCAACGTCGATCCAATGGCGCTCGGGCCACAGCTTCGTACTCCACGCCGCGCCGTGCAGCAGCACCGCGTGGTCGCGGGTCGCACGGCCGCCCGCGATGCCGAAGTGCGGCGTTCCGGTTGGCACCTCGTAATCCATCGCTTGGGCGAACAGCGTCCGCAGCCGCATCGCGGCGTGGGCGTGGCGAGGCACTTGCACACGGCGACCATAGGCCAACGTCGCCGCTCGCTCGCGGATGCTGGTGCGGTCAAACCCGGCGCGCACCGTCCCCCTGGCCAAAAGCCCCACCAAGGCACTCTTGATCAATCCTTGCGCATCCAGCACGAGGTCATAGCGCCCCCTTCGCAGGTGCTGGCAGGCGGCGCGAATCTCGCCTAGGCAGCGCAACGGCTGGCGCCGCCAGCGTCGGATCGCCACCGGCACAATGGCATGAACGCCTTGCGCCAGCGCTGCCACCGGCTCGTAGGCTTCCTCCACCACCCAGTCGATGTGCGCGCCCTGCCGCACCGCATCGCGCACCGCCGGCAGCGTGTGCACCACGTCGCCCAGCGATGACATCTTGACGAGCAGCACTCTCATCGGGACGCACCCAAGGGGTCTCGCACGCCGCCCGGCGACGCCACCGCAACGGGGTTCGCGGAGCCATCGCCATCGAACGCGTCGAGCCGTTCGAGCGCGGCCAGCACGCGGCCGGGGCGGATGTGCCGCAGGCAGTTCAAGTGTCCGAGTGGACATTCGCGGGCGAAGCACGGCCGGCACGGCAGCTCTTCGGCGACGATCTCCGTGCGTTCGCCGAGCGGCGGCGTGAACTCGGGCGTGGTGGAGCCATAGATGGCCACCACCGGCACCCCCAATGCGGCGGCCACGTGCATGAGCCCCGAGTCGTTGCTCACCACGGCATGGGCGGCGGAGAGGAGATCCACGGCGTCGGTGAGGGAAGTCCGGCCGGCCAGATTGTGCGCCAGCGAACGACGGGCGATGCGTTCCGTGGCCCCGGCGTCGGCCTCGCCGCCCATCAGCCACACGTCTGCGCCGCGATCGCGGCAGGCCCGTGCCACATCCGCGAAGCACGCTTCGGGCCAGCGCTTGGCCGAGCCGTAAGCCGCACCGGGGCAGAGCGCGATGATGGTTCGATCGAGCGCAACACCGAGCTCGGCCGCCCTCTGCGCCCTCGCCTTGGTGTCGGCAACCAAGCGCGGCGGCTCGGCATCGGCATCCGCCAACGCCGCAAAGCGATCCACCATGCGGGGCAGCTTTCGCGCATCCAGCGCCCGGGCATCCGTGAGCAAAGCGCTCCGTGCCTCCTTGCGATAGCCAATCCGATGCGGAATGCGGGCAAAGGCGGGAACCAGCGCAGACTTGAAACTCCCCGGCAGCACGACCGCACGTTCGAAGCGCAAGCGCCTGAGGCGCATGGCGACGCGACTTCGCTCGCCGAAGTCGAGCCGACCGTGGCGAGTGCGAATGAGGTGCGAAGCGACCACCCCCGGCATTCGCCGAGCGAGGTCGCGAGTCGCTCTCGGCGCCAGGCAATGCACCTCAGCACCACGTCGCGCCAGTGCCGCCGCCACGGTTTGCGAGATCACCATGTCCCCAACCCAGGCCGGCGAGATCAGCAGCACCCGCTCGCGGGCAGTTGGCTGCCGGCCGGCCACATCCGCATCCACCTTAGGAGCGTGCCGCGCCGGTGCGGCGCAGGCTTGCGCGCCCTGGCGGGCGCGTTGGCAGTTCGCTCGCGCGAACTGCTGACCTCCGTGCTCGCGTTCGCTCGCAGCTGCGGCTAGGAGCCAGCGCCGTTCCACGGCGACGGCTCCTAGCTCGGCACCACATCGTCCGCTTCCGGCACAAGCGCACTGGCGCCAACGAGCGTATGCCATTCCGGGTGGGCATCCCGCTTGCCCCGCACCTGATCGAAGTAGAGTGACTGCAGCTTCTCGGTCACCGGCCCCCTCTTGCCGCTGCCGATCCGCCGCCCGTCAAGTTCCCGAATCGGCAGCACTTCGGCGGCGGTACCGGTGAAGAACGCCTCGTCGGCAATGTAGAACTCGTCGCGGGTGATGCGCCGCTCGATCACCTCAAGGCCCTGCTCACGGGCAAACACGAGGATGGCGTCGCGTGTGATGCCGGGCAGACACGACGTGAGCTCCGGGGTGGGGATCACGCCGTCTGCGACCATGAATACGTT
>VXPR01000221.1 GCA_009839405.1 Gammaproteobacteria bacterium | reverse complement strand
CCCCGGCCGCCTGGGGGGGCGGGTGTGTTGATTGTGTTTGTGCCCCCCCCCTTCTCGGCGCGCCAGATATCGGCCGACGCGCCCGTGAGGGCGCGCATGCAGCGGGTTCCGCCATTCACTTTGCGTGATACGATCATCGAGACTGTATCGCTCGATCCGAACGTAGGACAAGGATTGCGAGTCGTGACGGATTCCATAGAGCCTTTCGAGATTCAGGTTCCCGACTCCGTCCTTATGGACCTTAGGGAGCGGCTCGCGCGTACCCGATGGCCCGAGGCCGAGACGGTCGCGGATTGGAGTCAGGGCATCCCCCTCGCCTATGTACAGGAGCTTTGCGCCTACTGGCGGGAGAGCTACGACTGGCGGGTGGTGGAAGCGCGCATCAACGCCTTGCCGCAGTTCGTCACCACCATCGACGGCGTGGACATCCACTTCCTGCACGTACGCTCGCCCGAGGACGACGCCAAGCCCTTGGTGCTCACACACGGCTGGCCCGGTTCCATCGTCGAGTTCCTGAAGGTCATCGGCCCCCTGTCCAACCCTGTTGCGCACGGCGGCGACGCCCGAGATGCGTTCCACCTCGTCATCCCCACCATTCCCGGCTACGGCTTCTCCGGCAAGCCGACCAAGACCGGCTGGGGCGTGCAGCGAGTCGCCCATGCGTGGGCTGAACTCATGGCGCGCCTCGGCTACAAAAGCTACTTCGCCCAAGGCGGCGATTGGGGCGCCGGCATCACCGTCGCCATTGGCCTGGCGGACACCGAACACTGCGCCGGCATCCACACCAACATGCCGACGGTGGGGCCGGACCGAGACACCATGAACGACCTCACGGAGCAGGAGCAGGATGCCATCAAGGCACAGCAGTTCTATCAAGACTGGGATTCGGGCTATTCCAAGCAGCAGAGCACACGCCCGCAGACGTTGGGCTATGGCCTCGCCGACTCGCCCGCCGGGCAGGCGGCGTGGATCGTCGAGAAGTTCTATCAGTGGACCGATTGCCAAGGCCACCCGGAGAACGTGCTGAGTCGGGATGAACTGCTCGACAACGTGATGATGTATTGGATCAATGCCTGCGGCGCATCGTCGGCGCGGCTGTACTGGGAGAGTTTCGGGCGTGGCGGCGGCGGTGGCGACATCACCGTGCCGTCGGGGGTAAGCATGTTCCCGAAAGAGATTTTTCGTGCCTCGAAGCGCTGGGTCGAGCGACGCTTCAAGGACTTGCGGCATTACAACACGCTCGACAGGGGAGGACATTTCGCGGCGTTCGAACAGCCGGAGCTATTTGTCGGCGAATTGCGCGCCTCGTTCCGCACCATGCGGTGAAAGCGATGCAAGGGAGTCCCCAATGTCGGAACAATTTTCGCAGCCGCTCTCGGAGCATCCTCCTCGAAACGAGGACCATGCACCGAGAACGGAACTTCAAGCACGCCTAGAGCGCATCCGCATCCGTGGATTCCGCTCGCTGGCGGACGTGGAACTCGACCAGCTCGGCGATCTGACCGTGGTGGTCGGCCCAAGCGGCGCCGGCAAATCCAATTTCGTCCGCTTCTTCGACATGCTGAGCTGGATGCTGCGCTCGCGCCGACTGGGCGAGTTTGTGGCCCGCTACGGCGGCGCCGACGATCAGCTTTTTGGTGGCGCGGACGAGACCATGCGGCTGGAGGCGGACTTAAGCCTGCGCACGCAGGTTGGCCGCAACGACTATCGCTTCGCCCTCTCGCACGCGCATCCTGACCGCTTCGTCTTCATCGAAGAGGCGTTTCGCTTCAGCCGCGACGGGCTGCCCACGGAGGCAAACTGGCGGCATCTCGGCGCTGGCCACCACGAAGCGCAGATCGTCGATGCGGGGCACCCTAGCGCCGAACCGAGCGCCAACCGTACCACCGCGGCGACGATCGTCCGGCTGCTCCGAAGCTGTGCCACCTATCAGTTTCAGGACACCTCGGACGAATCCAACTTCAAGCGCCGCTGGGACGCCGACGACAACCTGCGCCTCAGGCGGCACGGCGGCAACCTGGCGGCTCTGCTTTGGCGCCTGGAGGAGGAAGACCCCGAGGTATTCGAGGAAGTCTGCGCCCAGATTCGCCGTGCCCTGCCAGGGTTACGCGCATTCGAGGTGGACGAGAACTACGGCAAGGTAACGCTCGCCTGGCGGGCAAACTGGAGCGAGCGTCGGTTCACCACCAACCTCACATCGGATGGTTCTATTCGCCTCTTCGCCTTGCTGACGTTGCTGAACCTCCCGTCCGACCTGATGCCCAACGTGGTGCTCGTCGACGAGCCGGAACTGGGCCTGCATCCGGCGGCCATCGAGGTCGTGGCGGACTCGGTGCAGGCGCTAGCGGGCCGCAAGCAGGTGATCATCGTCACTCAGTCGCCGCGCCTGGTCGACGCGCTGGACGTGGATGAAGTGGTGACGTTCGACTTCCTGGAAGGACGCACAGAGGCACGCCGGCGCGACCGCGGCGAGTTGCAGGCGTGGCTCGAGGAGGACTTCTCCAACCCGATGTAGGGCCTGCTCCATGTCGGCTGGGCGAGGCCTGCTGGCCCGAAAGCAGCCTTTGACCCTGCGCCGTAGGAAAACCGCAGATGAGCGAGCGGATGCGTTGGCCTCTGGTGTCGCCCGTCTTCTGGAGGGAGGGCGGGAGACCCTCCCTCCGAGCGCTCGCCAAAGCTCGCTAGCGCCGCCAAACCCCTCGCTACGCTCGGCGTCTGGCCCCAGCCCCCACCT
>VXPR01000020.1 GCA_009839405.1 Gammaproteobacteria bacterium | reverse complement strand
TCACAGTCCAACGCGGCGTAGTCACTTACGGACCCTACGACTGCCAGCTATTGCGGCCGGTGCGCAGGGTCTCGGCGCCGTCCGCCTTGTAGCCGCCGTTCTTCTGGTCGAGGAAGGCCGGGCCCTCCTCCATCCACCCCATGTGTTCGTTGAGTCCCGCCAACTGGCGGAACACCGGGTTGTTGCCGTGCCGGTCGATCACGTCCTGCGGCAATGCGTCGCCGTAGCGCTCCTGCACTTTCCAGTACGGCCTGACGTGGTACACGGCCAGGTTCAGCCGCAGCCCCGGGACGCGCCGCGGATAGCTGCCGTGCCACATGTTGCCGTGCCAGATCACCGCGTCCCCGGCGCGGATTTCCATGGCCTCCGCATTCGGATTCGCGGCGGGGCCGTCCAGGAAGATCTCCGAGGGTTCGGGATTGCGCGCCCACTTGTGGCTCCCCGGAACGATCGCGAGGCACCCACCTTCCTTGGAGTAGTCGGTCAGCGCGTAGTTGATGTTCGCCACCTGCGAATAGGGCGGCAACGGCGCGGGCATGCCGGTGTCCGTGTGCAGCGGGAGCTGGCCGCCGTCGCCGGGCCCCTTGAAGTGGCAAGTCATGGACGAGAGCTGGGCGCTCTTGCCGAGCAGGTAGTGCATCAGCGCCACCGAGGTCTCGTTCAGGAGAATCTCCTGGAAGACCGGGTGGCGCGGCATCAGGTACGGAACGAGGCGCCAGTCCGGATGCGAGTCGCCCTTCTCGAAATCCGGCTTGACGTCGGTCTGGCGCTCGCAGATGTCGGCAACCGCCTGCCGGGCCGTGGCCGCCGTGTCGTCGTCGAGGATGCCTTCAAGCACGGTGAAGCCGTAGGCATCGAGTTCCATCACCTGCTTCTCGAGCCCAAGCCGCTCGATCTCCGCCATGACGTCGTTGAGATCCTCGCACGCGGCGTAGTGGTGGGTGTGCATCTCGTCTCCGCTCAAGATGACACGACGAGATTATCACAGCCTCCGGTGGCGGCCCGACGCTCAAGCAGTTGCTCGACGATTGCAGGATGCCGCCAAACAGTGTGCCGAAAGCTGCTGTCGCCTTTTTGGAGATCCTCCGCCGATTGCGGCAGCACGTCGAAGCCCGCCAGCATGGCCGGCACCATGATGAGCACCGTCAGTATCCCGATCGACGGCTCGGCGATGAAGGGTCGCGCCGTGTCGATCCCGCCGCTCGTCGCCGCGCCGGCGATCAGGAAGATGCCGGCCGCAACGATCATCGCCGTCACGATGTTCTGCACCACGGCGGCCGTGCGGATGCCGACGTAGTTCACCACCGTCATGGCGATGGCGCCGACCCAGCCGACCACCACGAAGCCGATGTCCACCGGGGCGTCCACGACGGTCCAAAGCGTCCCCACGCGGATGGCCGGGACGAGATATTCAACGGCCGTCGGGAGTGCCACGGATTCGAAGACGCATACCGTGACGTAGGCCATGAGCAGTGCCCACGTGCACACGAACGACCAACCGGGTCCGAGAGCGCGGAGCGTGTAGACGTGCTCGCCGCCCGCCTTGGGCATCGCGGATGCAAGTTCCGCGTAGGTGAACGCGATGAAACCGATGGCGAGGCCGCCCGCGGCGAAAGCCACCAGCGTGCCGATACTGCCGGCATTGGCGACCCAGACCCCGGTCATCAGGACCCAGCTCCAGCCGATCATCGCACCGAACGAGAGCGTCAGTACGGCACGCGCCTTGAGCACGCGCGCGAATCGCTCAGCCATCGACGGTCCTTGGCGGCAGGGCCCCAAGACCTGGCAGCTTGACCCCGAACGGCTTGGCGCCGACTCCCGCTGACAGCCCCAGCAGATTCACCTCGACCCCTTCCCGGGGCGAGGCAATGACGCCCGCCAGGCCAAATATAGAGAGCTGCAAACCGCGGCCGCTCGGCGGCTTGCCGAACCAAGCGCCGTCGGCGAGGTAGTCCTTGCCGATCGCCGTCGGCGGGAGCTGCAAGCCCAGTTCCGGAACGCGCCGGCCGACGTAGGCCGTGAAGGTGTTGCTGTTCGGTCCCGGCCAGGTCCGGTACTCCCGCGCATAGGGGTATTCGTCGATCGCCGCTTCAATCCGGTCGATCAGCCCCGCGACTCCGGCACCCCGCCGGTCGAGCAGCAGCAGCGGCCGGTTGGAGAACCACTGGTCGTCCGGTGAGCCATCCCGCTGGGCGAGTGCCGACCCGGTTCGATAGAGTCGCCAGCCGATGACCTCGTGGCGGCGGTAGCGGTGGTCGCCGGGCCGCTTGGTCGCGATCCAGGTATGCACCGCCACGCTGCCGCGAAGTCCCCAGGTTCGCGCCGCATAGACTTGCACCACGGCTTCCGGGGTGCCGAACGGCGACGGCGCCAACCCGGTCGCAGCGTGATCCGCATCGCTCCAATGTGGGCGCTCCGCACCGAGCCTGAGCGCAAAAGCGACCACGGCAGGCAACACGAAAACGGCGAGCAGCACCCAGGCCACGGTCCTGACCGGACGCTTCGCTTTACTTGGCCGGCGAGAGGGTAGAATCCGCCATCGCATGCCCCACCGGTTCGACATCCCCCACCGCCACAGGGCCTTCAGCATCGTCATCGCAGACGACGACGGACTGGAACTTTGGCTCGACGGCTGCCTGCGCAAGCGCCGCGACCCGTCGCCCCGGGATCCCCTGTACGTATGGACAAACGTGGAACTCGACTGGGAGGAGCACCACTACGTCGAGGCGCGGTAC
>VXPR01000514.1:1252-2748 GCA_009839405.1 Gammaproteobacteria bacterium | reverse complement strand
TTTCTCGACTCCCCCTCGAGGGGGGAGTGACAGGAAAGTGCACGCCACGACCGTTATTGGGGCGAGGGCCTTTCTGTCACTTCCCCCCTCCGAGAAACGGCGTTCCTCGCCGTTTCTCGGAGGGGGGTCGCCGCGGGGTGCAGAGGCACTTGGGCGCACTAGCACGTCACTTCTGGGTAAAGGCCGCTGCCTTGCGGATGCGGATGGCGGCTGGGGTTACCTCCACGACTTCGTCGCCGGCGATGTAGTTGAGGGCCTGTTCGAGGGACATTCGTAGCGGCGGCGTCAGGAGGATGTTCTCGTCGTTGGCGGCGGCGCGGATGTTCGTGAGCTTCTTCTCCTTCAGCGGGTTGACCACGAGATCGTTGCCGCGGGAGTGGGCGCCGATGACCATGCCGGCATAGACGGCGTCGCCAGGGCCGATGAAGAGTTCGCCGCGGCGTTGCAGATTGAAGAGGGCATACGCCACGGCCTTGCCGGTGGCATTGGAGACGAGGACGCCTGTGTTGCGACCGCCGCGCACGCCAATAGCCTCGGGGTGGTAGCCGTCCGGAGCGAAGGTCATCACGCCGCTGCCGGAAGTGAACGAGGCGAACTCCGACCGCAGGCCGAGCAAGGCGCGGCTGGCGACGCGGTAGCGCAGGCGCACCCGTCCAGTGCCGGCAGCTTCCATGTCGAGCAGCTCGCCGCGGCGCTCGCCCAGGGTCTCCATGAGAGCGCCCTGATGGCTGATGTCGATGTCGAAGGCCACCACCTCCCAGGGTTCGAGCAAGCGGCCTTCCTCCTCGCGGGTAATGACCGACGGCTGCGTCACCGCCATTTCGTAGCCTTCCCGTCGCATCGTCTCGATCAGCACCGACAGATGCAGTTCACCGCGTCCAGAGACCTGGAATCGGTCCGGCTGGTCTGTGTCCGACACGCGCAGCGCGACGTTGTGCGTCGCCTCCCGAAACAGCCGCTCACGCAGGTGACGGGCCGTTAGGAAGCGCCCCTCCTTGCCGGCGAAGGGGCCGGAGTTGACGACGAAGGCCATGGTCAGGGTCGGCTCGTCCACGGCCAGACGCGGCAGTGGGTCCACCGAGTCGGCGGCGCAGATGGTGTCAGAGACCTCTATGTCGTCGATGCCGCTCAAGGCGACGATGTCCCCGGCCTCCGCGGTGGGAAGGTCCACCCGCGTGAGCCCCCGGCTTGCCTGCACCTCAAGCACCCGCGCCCGTCGCACCTTGCCCTCGGCGTCCACCACATTCACCGGATCGCGGGGAGCGACGCGGCCCCGGGACACGCGGCCGATGCCGATGACGCCGACGTAGCTCGAGTAGTCGAGCGTGCTCACCTGCATCCGAAACGGTCCGTCACCATCCACCATTGGCGGCGGCACGCGCTCGACGATGAGATCCAGAAGCGGCGTCATGTCGGGTTTGATCTGCTCCGGATCGGGACCGGCGACGCCCTGCAGCGATGATGCGAACATCACCGGGAAGTCGAGCTGTTCTTCG
>VXPR01000514.1:0-1242 GCA_009839405.1 Gammaproteobacteria bacterium | reverse complement strand
GCATCAAAGAGATCAAAGACCTTGTCCACCGCGGCATGGGGCTCGGCGCCGTCGCGGTCGATCTTGTTGACGACGAGGATGGGCTTGAGGCCGGCCGCAAACGCCTTGGCGGTGACGAACCGGGTCTGGGGCATCGGCCCCTCCACCGCATCGACCAACAGCAGCACCGAATCCACCATCGACAGGATGCGCTCCACCTCGCCGCCGAAGTCGGCATGTCCCGGCGTGTCGACGATGTTGATGCGGCAGCCCTGGTACTCGATGGCGGTGGTCTTGGCGAGGATGGTGATGCCGCGCTCGCGTTCGAGCTCGCCCTGGTCGAGCGCGCGTTCGAGGCCCACAAGGCGACGATCTCGGTCTGTTTGCTGCAGCAAGCGATCCACAAGCGTCGTCTTGCCATGATCGACATGCGCGACGATGGCGATGTTGCGGATGTTCAACGGTCCCTCGGCAAGGCAGGAAGAGGCAAAGGCCGCGGCGCTGCCGCTTAGCCGTCGCGCGCGACGTCCAGGTTTTGGCCGCGGTCTCGAAGCAGGTGGTCCATCAGGACGAGTGCCGTCATGGCCTCGACGATGGGGGTGGCACGGATGCCAACACAGGGGTCGTGACGACCCGTGGTCACCACTTCCACTTCGTTGCCGTGAATGTCGAGGCTTCGACCCGGCTTGGTGATGCTCGACGTGGGCTTGAAGGCGACGCGAGCGACTATGTCCTGGCCGGACGAAATGCCACCGAGCACGCCGCCAGCGTGATTGCTGCGGAAGCCCGTCAGGTCGCGTTCGTCGCGGTGCTCGCTGCCGCGCTGTTCGATGGCGGCGAAGCCGGCACCGATCTCCACCCCCTTGGCCGCATTGATGCCCATGAGCGCCCCAGCGAGTTCCGCATCGAGCTTGCCGAACACTGGCTCGCCGAGCCCCACCGGCACGTTGCTCGCCCGCACGGTTACTTGAGCGCCCACCGAGTCGCCGTCTCGGCGCAGCGCCTCGATCATGCCGGCGATGGCGTCTATGGCATCGGGGTCGGGGCAGAAAAAGGGGTTGGAATCCACGGCGTCCATGTCCACGGGCTCGAGCCGCAGTCGACCGATCTGCGATAGGTGACCCCGCACCGTGACTCCGGCCCGTTCCGCAAGGTACTTGCGGGCTATGGCGCCGGCGGCGACACGCATGGCCGTTTCGCGTGCGGATGCACGGCCGGGGGGGGGGGGGGGGGGGGGGGGGGGGGGGGGGGGGGGGGGGGGGG
>VXPR01000560.1 GCA_009839405.1 Gammaproteobacteria bacterium | reverse complement strand
GCGGCGGTCTCCAAAACCGCAGGTTGGGGGTTCGATTCCCTCCTGGCCTGCCAACTGCGGATTTCGAGTGAGTTGGATCGGTGGCGGCGTGCTTGGGTGCGCTGGACGTGCGGCGGAACGGAACGAAGCGGGCGGTTTGTGGCTAAGGCAGCGACGAAGACTACGGAAAGTGAGGTCAATCCTGCGCTTGACTGGATCAAGTGGGGGGTCGTGGCCGTGCTGGTTGTCGGCGGCGTGGTCGGCAACTGGTATTTCCAGGAGCAGTCCGTGCTGGCGCGCGCCATTGCCTTGGTGGCGCTGGCGGCGGTGGCCGGCTTTGTCGGCTTGCAGACCGATCGGGGTCGGGCGCTCCTGGAAGTGGCGCGGGAGGCTCGTCAGGAAATCCGGCGGGTGGTTTGGCCGACCCGGCAGGAGACCACGCAGACCACGTTCGTGGTGCTGGCGCTCATCGTGCTCTTCGCCCTCATCCTCTGGGGACTTGATTCGCTGCTTAGCTGGCTGGTGCAGGGGGTGATCGGTTAATCATGTCGCATCGCTGGTATGTAGTTCACGCCTATTCCGGCTTCGAGAAGGCGGTCATGCGCTCGTTGCAAGAGCGCATCAACCTCTCGAATCTCAAGGAGCATTTTGGCCAGGTGCTGGTTCCCACCGAGGAAGTGGTGGAGATGCGCGCCGGCCAGAAGCGCCGCAGTGAGCGCAAGTTCTTTCCCGGCTATGTGCTGGTGCAGATGGAACTCAACGACGACACCTGGCACCTCGTCAAGGAAACGCCGAGGGTGATGGGCTTCATCGGCGGCAAGGCGGATGCGCCGGCGCCGCTCAGCGAGAGCGAGGCGCGGACGATCCTCGACCGGGTGGAGGCCAGCAGCGAAAAGGCCACACCCAAGACGGTGTTCGAGCCCGGCGAGCTGGTTCGGGTGGTGGACGGACCATTCAACGATTTCAACGGCGTGGTCGAAGAGGCCAACTACGAGAAGAGCCGGCTTGTGGTGGGGGTGACGATTTTCGGTCGCTCGACCCGGGTGGAGCTCGATTTCTCGCAAGTCGAGAAGGGCTAAGGCCGCAAGGCTGCCCGCCTGTCAGCGCCGAAGGGCGCTTGAGGCGGGGCCAAGGGAGACAACGAAGCAAGATGGCAAAGAAAGTCCAGGCATACGTCAAGCTGCAGGTGCCCGCGGGGCAGGCCAATCCGAGCCCGCCGGTGGGGCCGGCGCTGGGTCAGCACGGCGTCAACATCATGGATTTCTGCAAGGCATTCAATGCCCAGACGCAGCGCGAGGAGCCGGGGCTGCCGGTGCCTGTGGTCATCACGGTGTACACGGACCGCACCTTCACCTTCATTACCAAGACGCCGCCGGCGTCGGTGCTGCTACGCAAGGCGGCCGGCATCGACAAGGGCAGCCCCACGCCCAACACCCACAAGGTGGGCACGGTGACGCGGGAGCAGCTTGAGGAGATCGCGCGGGCGAAGATGCCGGACCTCACGGCTGCCGACATGGATGCGGCGGTGCGGACGATTGCAGGCAGTGCCGTGAGCGCGGGCCTTGAAGTGGAAGGAGTGTAGGAAACGTGGCTCATCAGTCCAAGCGAATGCGCGCCATCGCGGAGAAGATCGACGCAGGGCGGGTGTATGGCATCGAGGAGGCCGTGACGCTTCTGAACGAGGTTTCGGGGCTGTCGCGGCTTGCCGAGTCGTTTGATGTGGCGGTGAACCTGGGCGTGGATCCGCGCAAGTCCGACCAAGTGGTGCGGGGGGCGACGACGCTGCCGCACGGTTCCGGCAAGGAAGTGCGCGTGGCGGTATTCGCCCAAGGCGACAAGGCCGAGGAGGCCGAGGGCGCCGGCGCTGACTTGGTTGGCCTCGACGATCTGGCCGAGCGGGTCAAGGGCGGCGAGATCGAGTTTGATGTGGCCATTGCCGCGCCGGACGCGATGCGGGTTGTGGGGCAACTCGGACGGATTCTGGGGCCCCGCGGCCTCATGCCGAATCCTCGCACGGGCACGGTGACGGCGGACGTGGCTGCGGCGGTGAAGAACGCAAAGGCCGGGCAGGTGCAGTTTCGCGCCGACCGGGGCGGGATCGTCCACGGCAGCGTTGGCAAGGTTGGATTCGAGCCCGTGCAGGTACGGGAGAACGTAGAGGCGTTGATTGCGGACTTGAAGAAGGCGAAGCCGCCGGCTGCCAAGGGGCAGTTTGTGCGGAAAATCACGCTTTCGACGACGATGGGGCCGGGCGTGCGGATTGACGAGGCTTCGCTGGAGGTTTGACGGTGGTGGCGCAACTGGAATGGCGCCAGGTGGCGAGGGCATTGAATCGCGCGTCGCAAGGCGCGTCGAATGCACGGCTCTGAGGTGATGGAGATTTTCCGATGGCGCTAGGGCTCGCCGAGAAGCAGGCGATTGTTGAAGAGGTGCATGGTGCCGCCAGTGGTGCGCTTGCGGCGGCGCTGGCCGACTACCGTGGCCTCACCGTGGAGGAGATGACCGACCTTCGCCGCGATGCGCGCGAATCGGGCGTGTACCTCAAGGTGGTGCGGAACACGCTGCTCAAGCGCGCCGTGGTGGGCACGCAGTTCGAGTGCCTGAGCGAGGAAGCGGCTGGGCCCTCGATGCTGGCGTTCGCCAACGACGATCCGGGGGCGGCGGCACGATTGTTCCAGCGCACGGCCGAGAAGCTCGACGAGTTCGAGGTGAAGGTGCTCGCGATTGGCGGGCAGTTGGTGCCGCCGGAAGACATTGAGCGGGTTGCGACG
>VXPR01000294.1 GCA_009839405.1 Gammaproteobacteria bacterium | reverse complement strand
TCGAACTCAAGGACAAGTTCGAGAACATGGGCGCGCAGATGGTGAAGGAAGTCGCAAGCCAGACCTCCGACGAGGCCGGCGACGGCACCACCACCGCCACCGTGCTCGCCCAGTCTATCCTCGCCGAGGGCCTCAAGTCGGTGGCTGCCGGCATGAACCCCATGGACCTCAAGCGCGGCATCGACAAGGCCGTCACGGCCGCCGTCGCCGAGCTGCAAGGCATGGCAACGCCGTGCGAAGACTCCACCTCCATCGCCCAGGTGGGCACGGTTTCCGCAAACAGCGACTCCGAGATCGGCGACATCATCGCCGACGCCATGGACAAGGTGGGCAAGGAAGGGGTCATCACCGTCGAGCAGGGCTCTGGCCTCGAGAACGAGCTCGAAGTGGTGGAAGGCATGCAGTTCGACCGCGGCTACCTCTCCCCCTACTTCATCAACAACCAAGACTCCATGTCCGCGGACCTCGAAGAGCCCTACGTGCTCCTCTGCGACAAGAAGATCTCCAACATCCGCGACATGCTGCCGGTGCTCGAGAACGTCGCCAAGGCCGGACGGCCGCTGATGGTCATCGCCGAGGACATCGAAGGCGAGGCGCTCGCAACGCTGGTGGTCAACAACATGCGCGGCATCGTCAAGATCGCCGCCGCCAAGGCGCCCGGCTTCGGCGACCGCCGCAAGGCCATGTTGCAGGACATCGCCATCCTCACCGGCGGCACAGTGATCTCCGAGGAAGTGGGGCTGACGCTCGAAGGCGCCTCCCTCGACGACCTCGGCACCGCCAAGAAGGTGTCGAGCACCAAGGAGAACACCACCATCGTCGACGGCAGCGGCGAGAAGATCGACATCGAAGGCCGCATCAAGCAGATTCGCGCCGAGATCGAGGAAACCACCTCGGACTACGACCGCGAGAAGCTGCAAGAGCGCCTCGCCAAGCTCGCCGGCGGCGTTGCCGTCATCAAGGTTGGCGCGGCCACCGAGGTGGAGATGAAGGAGAAGCAGGCCCGCACCGAAGACGCGCTGCACTCCACCCGCGCTGCGGTGGAGGAAGGCATCGTCGCCGGCGGCGGCGTCGCTCTCGTTCGCGCCCTGCAGAAGATTGAGGGCATCACCGGCGACAACGAAGACCAGAACGTCGGCATAGCCATTGCCCTTCGCGCCATGTCTTCGCCGCTGCGCCAGATCGCCGACAACGCCGGCGACGAGGCCGCAGTCGTGCTCGACAAGGTTCGGGGCCTCGACGGCAACCAAGGCTACAACGGTGCCACCAGCGAATACGGTGACATGATCGAGATGGGCATCCCCGACCCCGCCAAGGTAACGCGCACCGCGTTGCAGGCGGCGGCATCGGTGGCTGGCCTGATGATCACCACCGAAGCGATGGTCGCCGAAATGCCGGAAGACGCTCCTCCCGCGATGCCTCCGGGCGGCGGCATGGGCGGCATGGACGGCATGATGTAGCGCCCACGGCCGCAATCGGCCTCAAGGCCAAGGCTCGCGACATCCATCGGGTGGCGCGAGCACCAAAGCCCCGTCGCAAGGCGGGGCTTTTCTTTTTTCGGGGGGCAGGTTCGACCGAGCCCAGTCCTGACGCGGCGAGCGATGCGATGCCCTTGGCTGCCTATAATCTTTGCCCCACTAACTCGCGGAGCGCGCCAAGGCAATTGCATGAGCGGTGAGGAACACGCCATCGAGTTGTTGCTGCGCTCGCCGCGGTTCGACATCGACGAGATCATGGAGCTCTTCGATGTTGGGGATCGGGAGTTTCGCGAGCTTGCGCGCGCCAATCCCAAAATCGCTCGACTGCTCGAGGAGCGGCGCCTCGGCACGCTCAAGCCTCTGGCTGTGCAACCGCACAAGTGTGGCGTCTGTGGCGAGTGGTTCCTCCCCTACGGTGCGGACAAGCAGTGTTCCGACCCCTGCAAGCGCACCGCACAAGCGGACCGCCTCGTTCGTGCCGAGGAACGCCGGCGCACGATTCACGCATCGGCGCAGCGGCTGACGTAGGCGGCGCGGGTGCGCGAGAGGGGAATGGCCCGCCTCGGGACGCTGGTGCTTGCTTCGGTGGTTGCGGTTGCCGTGCTGGTCGGCGGCGGCTATTGGTTCCTGGTTCGCACGGCCGCCGGGCAAGATTTCCTTCTCGGGCGTATGGCCGGGGCCGTGTTGTCCGGTGGCCTCCCCTCTGAGTTCGATGGCTTGCGCGTGTTCATGTGCGGCACGTCGGGGCCACTTGCAGCACCCGGGCGGGCGCAGACTTGCGTCGCCGTCACCGCCGGTGACTCGCTCTACCTCTTCGACGCTGGCGAGGGCTCGGCGGATGTCGCGCAACTGCACGGCCTGCCCACCGAGACGCTGCGGGCGATTTTCGTGACCCACATGCATTCAGACCACATCGCCGGCATCAACAACTTCAACCTCGCCTCTTGGGTGCAAGGAAGGCCGGCGCCGCTCAAGGTGATGGGGCCCGCCGGCATAGAGCGCGTCGTCGCCGGGTTCAACGAAGCGTTCGCCATCGACCGCGGCTATCGCGTTGCCCACCACGGCAACGACTTCCTGCCAGCAGAACTCGGCGTGATGCATGCGGAAGTCATAGCGCCCGGCGTCGTCCTCCAAGACGACGGCCTCAGAGTGACCGCCTTTGCCGTGGATCACGGGCCTGTCAAGCCAGCCTACGGTTTCCGAATCGACTACCGCGGCCGCTCGGCGGTCGTCGGCGGCGATACCATCGGAAGGGAGAGCCTGACGGTGGCGGCC
>VXPR01000527.1 GCA_009839405.1 Gammaproteobacteria bacterium | reverse complement strand
GTGAACGCACCGAGGAAATCCGTCGAAGCACAGCAGTTCGCTCGCGAACTGCTAGCGAATCTCCAATCTGGCGATCTCGCCGCCATTGATGCGATCTGCGTCGTAGGTCACGCCCAAGCCAGGGCCGTCAGGCACGGGGACGCATCCGTCTTCGCCCACGTCGCCCACCTCGTCGCCGTAGCCGTCCGCATAGATCGGTGGCTGGAGGAGGTTGACGGGGCTGTCTGGTCGCACCAGGCCAAGCTCGTAGAAGTGGGTGTTGGCGATTGCGGCCATGCAGTGGCGGTGCATGGGGCCGGCGGTGTGGAGCTGCACCTCCATGCCGATGGCGTCGCAGAAGTGGGCGAGTTTCATGGTGCCGGTGATGCCGCCGTCGAGTTCTGGGTCGATGTGCATGATGTCGGTGCCGCCGGCGAGCGTGAAGTCCGCCTTCTGCTCGAATCCGCGTATGTGTTCCGCGATGAGCATGGGCGTGCGGATGAAATCGCGCAGCCGCTTGTGGGCTACGGCGCTCGACGATGCGTCCCGGTAGGGGTCTTCGTACCAGAAGTAGCCGAGGTCGTCGCACGCCCTGCCCACTTCCACGGCGTCCATGAACGACTTCAGGGAGGACGCGGGATCGACCATGAGCTTCATGTCCTGGCCAACGCGCTCCCGCACTGCGGTCATGATGTCGATCTCGGTCTTGGGATTGCCGTCGAAGAAACTGTGGATCTTGTACGCCGGAATCCCGGCGCTCTGGCAGGACTCGGCAAAGTCGGCGTAGCCCTCGGCGCCGCCTAGTCCGCCCTTGCCCGGCTGCCCGGACGTGGTGCTCGCATAGACGGGCAGCCGTTCGCGGAAGCCACCTAGCAGTTGTGCGATGGGGACACCGTATTTCTTGCCCGCGAGATCCCAGAGCGCAGTGTCGATTACGGAGATGCCAGACTTGTCGTAGTGGCGGTGGCTGATCTTGAGCCGCTCGAACACAAGCTCTCGCTGCTCCGCATCCACACCGATGAGCCCCCGCGCCATTTCCTCCACCTGCGCCTGGGCGTGCGGGGTGCCGCCAAAGTGCGGCGCATAGCTGCCGGACAATCCGTCGTCGGTGTCGATGGTGACCATGAACCGCCTGTATTCGCGTCCGGAGTTGTCGAGCGTGTACTGGTAGGTCTGAATCGTGACTCGGTCGATTTTGCTCATGGTGGTCTCGTCGCCGTCGCCTGGGTGCAGCACAGCATATCGGGAACCCGGTACGGCGATGGGTCCTCTGCGATTGCGCTGCACGCGGGCGGGTGTTGTGAGACAATCTCGGCAAGCGTGGCCTGTTGGCCGCATCGCGACACCCCAAGCAGGCTGCCGATCCGGCGCGCTGCATCTTTCACTTCCCCCTTTTTAGCTACCCGACTTGCTCGGACAAGGAGTCCGTTTCTCTATGCCTATGCAATCTGTTTCCGCCTCCCCGAGGCGCGACCGCCCTCGCTCGACCAAGCGTTCCGGCCCCAGCCATCGGCGCGAGCACGAGATCGTGTGCGCGGCCTGCGACACGCGAGCGACCGTTCCGTTTCGTCCCGCATCGGGTCGCCCCGTGTATTGCCGCAAGTGCCATGAGGGCAGGCGACATGCGCCCCGGCCTCAGCCGGCCAGCCAGCGGCCAAGCGACGCGTCGGCGCCGAAGGAAGCCGCGCCTGAGCGCACTGGCGAGTCGCCCCTCGCTTTCCGAGGAATGAGCCTCAGCACGACGACGCAAGCTGCGGTCGCTGGCATGGGCATCACCGAACCCACCCCCATTCAGGAACAGGCCATTCCCCTGCTTCTTGCGGGGCGGGATTTGATGGGCCAAGCCCGGACCGGGTCGGGAAAGACGCTGGCTTTCGCTGTGCCCCTAGTTGAGCAAGGCGACCCTTCGCTCCGTCAAGTGCAGGGCCTGATTCTCGTGCCAACGCGGGAGCTTGCCATTCAGGTCGCCTCCGTCGTCGAAACGGTGGCGGCCTCGACGGGGCTTCGGGTGCAGACGCTGTACGGCGGCCGATCCATCCGGCCGGAACATGCGGCGCTGGGGCGTGGCGCGCACATCGTGGTTGGCACGCCGGGTCGCACACTCGACCATCTTCGCCAGGGCAATCTGGAACTCGGCGGTGTGCGGATGTTGGTGCTCGACGAGGCCGACGAAATGCTCGACAAGGGCTTCGCCCGCGACGTCGAGGCAATCCTCGAACGAACGCCCAGGCAACGACAGACGGCGCTGTTCTCCGCCACCATGCCCAAGTGGGTGGCCAACACGGCGAAGAAACACCTGCGGGCGCCGACAAACATTGAGATCGATGCCGATCTGCAGGCTCCCCCAACGGTGGACCACACCGTCTATGCCATCGAGAAGTCGCACAAGATCCAGGCGCTCAAAACGTTGCTCGACGACCGCGCTGGCTCCGTCGTCGTGTTCGGTAAGACCAAGCACGGCGTGAAGAAGCTCGCACGCCAGCTCGGATCGCTCGGCTACGACGTCGGCGCGCTGCAGGGCAACCTCAAGCAGAACGCCCGCGAACGCGTGCTGGCGGAGTTCCGCTCCGGTGCCGCGCCCGTGCTGATCGCCACCAACGTGGCGGCCCGGGGTCTCGACATCGAAGGCGTGGATCAGGTGGTGAACTACGACCTGCCGGACTCCCAGCAACTGTTCACCCACCGGGTGGGCCGAACCGGCCGCATGGGCAGAAGCGGCGAGGCCATCACGTTTGTGACGCCCGACGAGACCCGCAAGTGGCGGCAGATCGAGCGGGGCCTCGGC
>VXPR01000353.1 GCA_009839405.1 Gammaproteobacteria bacterium | reverse complement strand
CCTTGTTCATCGATGTGGCGGATAACAGCCTGGGTGCAGAGGAAGGAGCCGCGCACCTTCACGTCCACCACGCGCTGGAAGAGGTTGGGATCGAGTTCCTGCACCGGCGTGCGGTCCTCGCCCCGGGCGATGGCGGCGTTGTTGATGAGGATGTCGATGCGGCCGAGCTCGCTAACGATGCGCGCAACGGCGGCGTCCGTTTGCTCTTGGTCGGAGACATCGAACCGCAACGCAAGCGCCTTCGATCCTTCCGCGACAATCGCCTCGGCGACGCTGTCCACGTCGCGCCAGCCCACCGCCTTTTCGTCTACCGGGAAGGTGGCGGGGTCGCGCCCGGTGCCGCTCACGGCGACATCCGCACCGAGCCGCGCCAATGCCACTGCCGCAGCACGACCGATGCCACGCAAGCGCCCTGCGCCAGTGACCAGCGCCACCTTGCCTGCCAGTTCCCGGTTTCCGTTCGCCGCCATGTTCCTCTCCCCTGTGGGCTTCAATTGCCGGGCGGGATGGTAACGGTTCCGGCCGGCAACGCTTCTGGTACGCTTCCGAGCCGTCAGCAACTCGCACAAGGCGGTAGATGATGTTGGGACCCGGTGACGCCGTGCCTTCCTTCAAGCTCAGGAGTCATGCGGGGGAGACGATTTCCTCCGACGACCTCAAGGGCAGTTGGGTGGTGCTGCACACGTTTCCGTTCGCCTTCACCGGAGGGTGAAGCAGCCAAGTCTCCACTTTCAACCGTGCGTTGAAGCAGTTTCAGGAAGCCGGTGCCACGCTCCTTGGCATGAGCGTTGACACCACCTTCTCCCTCAATGCCTGGTCCACAGGGATGGGCGGCATCCGCCATCCGCTGCTGTCGGATTTCTGGCCCCACGGCGCGGTGGCGCAGGCGTTCGGCATCTTTGCGGACGGGCCGGGCATGGTGCAGCGAACGCTCATCATCATCGATCCAGACGGCGTGATCCGGCACAGCGAGGCGTACACGTCGACGCTGCCAGACCCCGATGCCGCCGTCGCCAAGCTCGGCGAACTCAAGGGTTGAACACGGCGGCACGACAGGACGCCTATCCGCACCTCGGTCGGGACCTTCGCTTCTTCCCGCTCGGCGTGGAGGAACCGAAGGTTCTGACGCGGGCAGAGATCGAGACCTACAACGAACGTGGCTACCTGTTCCCGTTCGATGTCTTCGACGAAGCCGAGATCGGTGAAATCCGCAGCTATTTCGACGGCCTCCTGGCCGATGCCCTCGCCGCCGGCTGGGGCAGCTACGAGATCACCAACTGGCACAAGACCTGCCGCGGCGTGTGGGACCTTGTCACCCACCCGAAGCTGGTGGCGTTCGCGGCCGACATGCTCGGCGAGACGGTGATTTGCCGCCACAGCCACTTTTTCTGCAAGCTGCCGGGGGACGGCAAGCGCGTGAGCTGGCATCAGGACGCTTCCTATTGGCCGCTGTCGCCGAGCCGGGTCGTCAGCATTTGGCTCGCCATTGACGATGCCACCGAGGCGAACGGCGCCATGCAGGTGATCCCCCGCTCGCACATCGATGCGCAGGTGCCGTTCTTCGATTCCGACGCAAGCGAGAACAACGTGCTCGGGCAGACCGTGCCGGACCCTGCGAGCCACGGCGACGCCCCGGTGTCGCTGGCGATGAGGGCGGGACAGATTTCGCTGCACAGCGACTGGCTCTTGCATTCCTCGGAGCCGAACCACTCCGCCGAGCGACGCTGTGGACTGGCATTGCGCTACCTCAGTGCCGACGTGCGCGCCTTCAAGGGCTGGAACGCCCATTCGGTCATCTGCCAAGGCAGCGATCCAAGCGGGCATTGGGCCAACCATCCGAGGCCGGACGGGGAGACCATTCCGCCTCGGCCTTGACCGGCGCGCTGCTTGATGGCGCGGGTAGCGCGGGTGTAGGGTTTGGGGCCAGCAGTTAGCGCTAGCGAACTGCCGACGTGCCCGCGGGGCGCGCCTGCCGGGCAACCGCTTTCGGGGGAGGTGGTTATGGAGCTTCGGTCACTTGGCGCATTGGCTGCGCTGCTCACGGTCGGCGGCGCGCTGGCCGCCGACATCCCGCGTATGGAGGACGGCAAGCCGGACTTCTCCGGCACCTACGACATCACCACGCTGACGCCCTTCAGTCGGGCACCGGAACTCGGCGAACGCAGGACGTTCACCGCCGAGGAAGTCGCAGAGCGGCGCCAGCGCGCGCATTCGCAGTTGGAACAGGCCGCGGCACCGCTCGACCCGGATCGCGAGATGCTTGCGGCGCCCGAAGGGCAGGCGCGGGACCGGGGCGTAGACGTCTCGGGCGACTTCACGCCGGGCAGCTACGACTTTCACTGGTTCGACTGCGGCGGCATTTACTGCGACTTCTATCAGGTGGACGGCGAGTACCGCACATCGATCCTCATCGACCCACCCAATGGCCGGATGCCGCCGCAATCGGAAGCCGGCAAGGCGCGTCAGGCGACGCTCAGGCCCTACTACAAGCCGAAGTACCCCGGCGAGGCGTGGTGGCTCGCCGACGGCAGCGACCCTTACGACAACCCCGAAGGGCAGTCGATCGGCGACCGCTGCATCTACATGTCGATCACGGTGCCGATGCGGCCGGTGGTGTACAACAACATCAAGACCATCGTCCAGACCGACGACCATGTGCTCATCATGGTGGAGTGGATGCACTGGCCGCGGGTGATTCGGCTCGGCTCCGAGCACCTGCCGGAAGAGATGACCTCGTATGGCGGCGATTCCATCGGCTGGTGGG
>VXPR01000120.1 GCA_009839405.1 Gammaproteobacteria bacterium | reverse complement strand
CGTCGCGACTGCCGGCGTCGTCGGCGCGACCTCCACGACGTGGAGCGTCGCGATGCGGAGCTTGCGATTGCCGCGGCCATATCCCGGAAGCTGCACGGCGTCGCTGCCATCGGCGCCTATCTCGCGACGGACGGGGAAGTGGATTTGCTCGGCGTCATCGCAGTTTGCCGGCAGCGCGAGATTGCCTTGGCGGTGCCTCGCGTGGCTGGACGCCACATGACGTTTGCGCCTCTGGCAGCCGAAGCGCCAACCATCCGCAACCGATTTGGCATCGACGAGCCGGAGGCCGCCGTGCCCGATTGGCCCTTGGCGACGCTCTCGTTCGTGCTCGCGCCGGTCGTTGCGTTCGACGACGGTGGCAACAGACTGGGCCGTGGCGGCGGCTTTTACGACCGCTGCTTCGCCGCAGCGGATGCGCCGCCGCTGGTGGGGGTTGCGTTCGAGTGCCAACGCGTTCCCTCGCTGCCGGCCAAGTCCCACGACGTGGCGCTGACGGCGGTGGTCACGGAGGCCGGCTGGCAGGATTTCGGCGCTTAGCACGGGCAATCCCGTGGGGGAAGAGAGCCTTCCGCAGAGGGTTGGCCGTACCCCCTGCGCTATACTGCCGCCCGCTCCTTGCGAGGGTGCGCTTAAGTGCCTGCCCCGCGACGTTCTTGGACAAGCACAAGGCCGCGACCATGCTGAGGTTCTCCGAAGAGATCATGCTTCTTTTGCTGCACGACGAGGACGGTCGGTTCGCGCGCGTGCCCGACTGGAGTGTGCGCTATGCCTTGGGCGGCGGCGTGCTCATGGACCTCGCGCTCGAGGACCGCATCGACACCGACCCAAGCACGCTGATCCTGCTCGACAAGACGCCTGTGGGCGACGACTTGCTCGATCCCATGCTTGCCGACATCGCTGCGGCGCAGGAAACCCGCGACGCTCGCTACTGGGTGGAGAGAGCCGCGGCGCGTGCCGACCAGATCCGGGAACGCGCCCTCGAACGCCTCATCAGGGGCGGCATTCTGGAGCAACGCGACGATCGCTTCCTGTGGGTGTTCCGCGCCCGGCGCTACCCCATCGTCGATGGCCAGGCCGAGCGCGAGGTGAAGCTGCGCATCATGGGGGTGTTGTTCAGCGACGACATTCCGGACCCCCGCGACATCGTCATCCTTTGCCTTGCCGACGCCTGCGGCATCTTCAAGGAACTCCTCACCCCGCGCGAGGTCGAGCTCGCGGCAAAGCGCATCGAGCAGGTGCGGAAGATGGACCTGATCGGTCAGGCCGTGACCCGGGCCGTGTGGGACATCGAGTCGTCCCTCGCCATCGCCGCCCAGCCGCAGTTCTTCTGATCGCCGGTCGCGACGCGTAAGCGCCATGGCGGTTCGCAAGATCATCCGCATGGGGCACCCGGTTCTGCGCCGCCGGGCCCGAGAGGTGGCGGCTCAAGACATCGGCACGGAAGCCATGCACCGCTTGCTCGCAGACATGATCGACACGCTGCGCGACTACGGCGGCATTGGTCTTGCCGCGCCGCAGGTGGGCGAGAACATGCGGCTCGCAATCGTTCATCTGCCCGAGGAAGCCGGTGGCGCCCTGAACAATGCAACGCCGACGGTGTGCTTCAACCCCACCATCGAAGTGCTCGGCGACGAAACAGCGGGGTTTTGGGAAGGCTGCCTGTCGGTGCCGGGGCTGCGCGGCTTCGTCGAGCGCCCGCAGCACATTCGCGTGACGTTCACCAATCCCCGTGGCGAAACCGAGTCCGTGGTTGCACGGGGCCTCCTCGCCACGGTCTTCCAGCACGAGTTCGACCATCTCGACGGCAAGCTCTACATCGACCGCATCAGCGATCCCACCAAGCTCGCCTTCGAGGAGGAGTACGCTCGCTACTGGCAGCCAGCCGAAGCCGGAGGCTAGCGGACGTTGGCACAACTCCCTCCCCGCGAGCGCCTGAAGCGCGACTGTGCGCGTGCCGCCTTGGAGCGGATCCGTCCGGCGCTTGACCGGCAAACCACTGTCGGCGTGGGCACGGGCAGCACCGCCAATCATTTCATCGATGCTCTCGCGGAGGTGAAGAGCTCCTTTGGCGCCACCGTGGCGAGCAGCGAGGACACCGCCGCTAGGCTCCGAGGGCACGGCATCCGGGTGCTGGACCTGGGCGACGCCGAGCGTGTCGCCGTCTATGTGGACGGTGCCGACGAGGTGGCGCCCGATCGGTCGCTCATCAAGGGCGGCGGCGGCGCGTTGACGCGGGAGAAGATCGTCGCTGCCAAGGCGGAGCGATTCCTGTGCATCGTCGACGACTCCAAGATGGTGGCGCGCTTGGGCGCGTTCCCGCTGCCTGTTGAGGTGGTGCCAATGGCAAGTCGCCTCGTTGCGGAGCGCTTGGCGGGCCTTGGCGGCACGCCGCGCCGGCGCGAGGGGTTCGTCACCGACAACGGCAACCCGATCCTCGACATCCACGATCTCGTCATCGACGATGCCGCCGGGCTGGAGGCAACCATCAACGACATCCCGGGTGTCGTCACCAACGGCATCTTCGCCATCCGGCGGCCGGAAGCGGTGATCGTGGCTTCGCCAAACGGCATTGAAATCGTCGCCTAGGAACCTGCGCCGGAGTTGAGACCCCCTGCGAGGAGCCCCCCCTCCGAAAAGCGAGGCGCTTTTCGACTCCCCCGCAAGGGGGGAGTGACAGGAAGGCCCTCGCATCCCCAACGACGGTGGCGTCGCGCACTTTACTGTCACTCCCCCCTCGCGGGGGAGTCGAGAAAAGCCGTCCTCGGCCTTTCTCGG
>VXPR01000091.1 GCA_009839405.1 Gammaproteobacteria bacterium | reverse complement strand
CGGCGCAGCCGATGGGCCCCATCGTGGGTTTGATCAGAGCTTGCCAGCCGCCCAATCGCGAAAGGCAACGAGGTCGCCCAGGTCGTTGTGGATCGCCCGCCACGAGATGGAATGGTCAATGTGCGCGTACTCGTGGACGAGTACGTTGCGAAAGCCCGCCCAGGCGCGCAGTCGCTCGGCGAGCTGAGGTGGGAACTCGCCGGCCTCTTCCAGCACATTGAACGTGTCCCGGTTTGAATCGGGCGCGCGCAATCCGCCCTCGGCAATCCAATGGTTCGCGAGGTCAATGGCGGCCTCCACGGCGAGGTGCAGGTACCTCTCCGCAAGGTCATGCACGCTTGGCGTCGTCACGAACTCCGCTTCGGTCGCGGCTCCCAAGGCCCGTGCCCGCTCCAAGTAGCTGTCCAACACGGCGAGCCGCCGCGAGAATGTCTCCTGGTCCACCATCGTGACTGGTCTCCGCGATTCTGCCCGCGTTCCGCTTGATCCTTTCCACGCGCCAGCGCCGTTGCTGCGCGAGTTTCGGCTCGATGTCCTGATAGTCCCGCATGGTACGGACGGCGAAGCGCACGCGCTCGGTCTTGTTGCGCGCATGCAGCAGCAGGCCATCGCGGAGCACATGATGGCAGAGGAGCGGCGGTGCGTCGTTGAGGAGGACCAGATCGAGACGGTCGCTCGGCACACCGTCGCCGCTCAGCGCAATGAGGAGGCGCCAAAGGGTTTGCTTGACGCCTTCCGCATCCGCCACGAGGGCATCGTTCACCAGCACCCCAACGTCGATGTCGCTCCCCGGACGCTCCCGACCGCGAGCCCGGCTGCCAAAGAGGTAGGCAACCCGCACTTGTTCGATTTCCCGAGTCCGGGCCGACAGGAGCGTGACGATGCTCTCCGTGTCCATGCGTTCTCACCGTTGCGCGGCCACCATCGTAGTCCACCTTCAATCGGAGTATGTTTCAAGTTCGCGGGAGGATGCCGGAGGGAAGGTGGAAATGGCGGAGCACGGACGCGGGAGGCATCGGCGTTGTCGCAAACCAACGTCGCCGGCAACTGCTGGCCTACGGGCTCGCATTCGCTCGCCTTCGGCCAGGGGCCGGTGTCGCTTCCTGCGGCGCAGCCTCTTGGCGCTCGCCGGAGTGCTTGGATGCACGGTGGCCGCCGAAGAAATCGGCACGGTCGATACCGCATTCCAGCTGCTCGGGCCCGATCACAAGGTGGCCGTGGACGCCTTCGACGACGAGCAAGTGCAAGGAGTCGCCTGCCATGTCAGCCGCGCCGTGGCCGGCGGCCTGACTAGCGTTGTGGGGCTCGCAGAGGACACTTCGGACGCTTCGATAGCCTGTCGCCAGGTGGGCCCCATCCGCATCAGCGGCAAGCTGGATGCCGGCGATCCCGTCTTCAGCGAGCGTCGCTCGGCCCTCTTCAAGCGGCTCAGCGTCGTCCGCTTTTGCGATGAGACCCGCAACACCCTCGTCTATCTCGTGTACAGCGAGAAACTGGTGGACGGCTCACCCAAGAACGCCATCTCCACCGTCCCCATCATGCCCTGGCCCGGAGACGAAACCCCACTGGCCCGCTGTGACGACGGGCAGTAGCAGTGCCGCGCGGATTGTGCGGTGCGGATTTGGCGTAGTCTTCGGTTCATGTGCGATTGCGTGCCACAAACGGAGTGAAGTGAATGAGCCACGATCTTGTGATTCGGGACGGTCTGGTGGTCGATGGCTCCGGCGGCGAGCCGTTCGCTGCTGATCTCGCGTTGGATGGCGACACCATCACGGCCATCGGCCGGGTGACGGAGCGCGGGCGCGAGGAGATTCGCGCCGATGGCCTTGCCGTGACGCCGGGCTTCATCGACCTGCACACGCACCTCGACGCCCAGATTGGCTGGGACCCAATGCTGACGCCGGTCTCCTGGCATGGCGTCACGACGGCACTGCTCGGCAACTGCGGCGTCACCTTCGCGCCCTGCAAGCCTGAGGACCGGCAGTTCCTCGCCGAGATGATGGAGACCGTCGAGGACATTCCTCGCGAGGCCATCCTCTCGGGCCTGCCGTGGAATTGGGAAAGCTACGGCGAATACCTCAACGCCTTGGAAGGCATGAACCCGGCCATCAACGTTACCGGCATGGTTGGCCACGGCGCGGTGCGCTTCTATGTGATGGGGGAGCGCGGCATTGACGAGAACCCGACGCCGGAGGAAACCGCTCGCATCGCCGAAGTGGCCGGACAGTCTGTGCGTGACGGCGCCATCGGCTTCTCCACCAACCGCCTTCCCGCCCACCGGCTGCCCGATGGCCGCTCCATCCCCGGCACGTTTGCGGAAGCGGCTGAACTCGAAGCCATCGCGCGGCAAGTGGGCGCGCACAACGGCCTGATGCAGAACGTGCCGTGGTACGACAAGAACGCCATCGGCCGCGACCTCGAGTTCCTTGGCCGCCAGGCCCGCGCCGGCAACGGCCGCGTGCTGTTCAGCGTGGTGGAAACCGAGAGTTTCCGCTTCGAAGACCCGCACCAGATCGTCGAAGACCTCCGCGCCGAGGGGCTCGAGATCTACGGCGTCACCGTGCCGCGCCCTGGCGGTTTCGTCTCTGCGCTCAAGACCAACATCTTCTTCCCGGCCTGGGCGAAACTGCGTGAACTCGACGTGGATCGTCGCCTGGACGCCATTCGCGATCCGGAATTCCGCGCCGAGCTCGTGGCCGTAGCGAAGGCAGACCCAGCGAGCGACGCCTTCGCCGCGGGCCTGCGCTGGGTTGGCGACGGCGACCGCCCCATCTACAC
>VXPR01000247.1 GCA_009839405.1 Gammaproteobacteria bacterium | reverse complement strand
TCTCGAAGCCGGCTTCGATCCGCCGGGGCGGCCCGGCGTCCTTCTTTTGCATGGCTTCCCGGAACTTGCCTATAGCTGGAGGCAAATCCTCGGTCCGCTGGCCAAGGCGGGCTTCCATGCGTTTGCGCCAGACCTCCGTGGCTACGGGCGCACGACCGGTTGGCAGGCCGACTACGACGACAGCCTCGATCCCTTCCGCCGCTTGAACGTGGTGCGGGATGCGTTGGGGTTGGTGGCGGCGATGGGCCACCGCTCCGTGGCGGTAGTCGGCCACGACTTCGGTTCTCCCATCGCCGGCTGGTGCGCGCTGGTGCGGCCCGACGTATTCACCCGAGCCGCCATGATGAGCGCGCCGTTCGCCGCACCTGCTCCACTGCCGCTCGGCGCCGCCCCGCCAGCGGCGTCCACGGATACCTTGGCCCGCGACCTTGCCGCCATGCCGCGCCCGCGCAAGCACTACCAGCTCTACTACCAAACGCGCGACGCGAACCCCAACCTTACCCACGCATCGCAAGGCATCCACGCCTTCCTGCGAGCGTACTACCACCACAAGAGCGCCGACTGGCCGGGCAACCAACCGCACCGGCTCGCCGCCCGCACGGCCCAAGAGATGGCCAAGATGCCTACCTACTACATCATGGACGCGGCCGACGGCATGGCCGAAACCGTTGCCAAGCACATGCCAAGCGCGGACGAAATCACCGCCAATCGCTGGCTTCCAGAGGCGGAGCTGGCCGTCTATGCCGCCGAGTACGAGCGCACTGGCTTTCAAGGGGGGCTCAACCACTACCGCTCCGGCGCGGTGGGGCGCGAGGAGCAGGAACTGTTCGCCGGCTGCACGCTGGACCAGCCGACGCTCTTCGTCTCCGGCGCCAGCGACTGGGGAACATGGCAAAGTCCCGGCGCGCTCGAACGCATGCGCGACGAAACCTGCACCGACATGCGCGGCGTCCATCTGGTGCTTGGCGCCGGGCACTGGGTGCAGCAGGAGCGGGCGGAGGAGACGGCAAGGCTGTTGGTGGGGTTTCTGAGGAGTTGAACGGGCGTTGACGGAGGGCGGTGACGAGCGCAACGCCACAGCTCGCGGCGCGACCTGTGGCGGGCCAGTCGCTGCCAACGAAGGAGAGGAAGCAAAATGACAGCACTCTGGGAAGCGAACGCAACAACCCTCCGGGGCCTGATCGACCGCGGCGAGGCGAGTTGTATCGAAGTGCTCGACGCACACATCGAACGCATTGAGGCGGTGAACCCGGCCGTCAATGCCATCGTCACCACCACATTCGAGCAGGCACGAGAGACGGCCCGCTCCTTGGACAACGACCGAGCCCGCGGTGGTGCCCTCAAGGGCCTCCCCATCGCCCACAAGGATCTTGTGCCCACCAGGGGCATCCGCACCACCTACGGCTCGCCCCTCTTTGCCAACCATGTGCCGGAGCAGGACGCCCTGATGGTGCAGCGGATGCATGCCGCAGGGGCGGTGACCGTCGGCAAGACCAACACGCCGGAATTCGGCGCCGGGTCGCAGACGTTCAACCGCGTCTTCGGTGCCACCGCCAACCCTTGGAACACGGCCAAGACGTGCGGCGGCAGCAGCGGCGGCGCCGCGGTGGCGCTGGCCGCCCGCATGATCCCGGTGGCGGACGGCAGCGACACCGGCGGCTCGCTGCGCAATCCCGCCGCCTTCTGCAACGTCATCGGCTTTCGGCCATCGCCGGGCAGAGTGCCCGGTTCGCCGGGAGTGCCTTGGACAGACCTCTCCACCGCCGGGCCGATGGCGCGCACCATCGACGACGTAGCCTTGCTGTTCTCCGTCCTCGCGGGTCCGGACGCCGGCATCCCGCACATGCAGCCTGAGCCTGGTGCCTCCTTCGCGCCGGTAGCCCAACTCCGCATCAGCGATTTGCGCATCGCCGTGACCGAGGACTTCGGCCTGCCCGTGGAAGCGTCCGTGCGCGAACGCATCCGCGCTTTGGCGGATGCCTTGACGGGTGCCGGTGCCATCGTCGAGGAGGCGAAACCCGACCTCACGAACGCCCGCCGCATCTTCCACATCCTGCGCGCCACCGGCTTTCGGCGCCGATTCGGCGCAATGACCGTGGCCGAACAATCCGAGCTCAAGGACACCATCCGCTGGAATCTCGCCGCGGGCGAGGAACTCACGGTTGCCGACTACGACTGGGTAGACCCCGCGCGCGCCGCATTGATCGGCCGCATCGGCGAGTTCTTCTCCCGCTTCGACCTTCTGATCGGGCCCACCACGCAAGTCCTCCCGTTCGATCTCGGCACGGACTGGCTGCGCGAGGTGGAAGGCGTGGCGATGGAAACCTACATCCAGTGGATGGAGAGCTGCAGCCTGATCACGGTGACGGGCTGCCCGGCGCTTTCCCTGCCCGCAGGATTCGCCGGCGACCTCCCGGTGGGTGCCCAGTTGATCGCCCCGCTGCGCGCCGACTCCTTCCTTCTTTCCGCAGCGAAAGCGGTGGAGTCCGTTACGGGGTTCGCGCAACGACAGCCGGAGCTTGGCTAGGAGCAGCCCTGCTGTGCTAGGGCCTCGCGGGGGGGGCTGGGGGGAGGGCGTCCCCGCAGGCAAGCGTTCCCGACAGCGCCAACGAAGCGCCAGCCTCGACAACGCCACCAACAAAGCAGCCTCCGCTGAGGCTCCGCCTCCCACCGACGAGGCGTACAAAAAAGCGGCAGGGCCCCGGGGGCCCGTGGGTAGCCCGCGGCCCGGGGCGCTAAGCGCCCGCGTCCTCGCCGGCGCCCCCCCCGGCGGCGCGCACGGCAGG
>VXPR01000582.1 GCA_009839405.1 Gammaproteobacteria bacterium | reverse complement strand
AAGCGGGGACGCTTTTCTCGACTCCCCCTCGAGGGGGGAGTGACAGGAAAGTGCATGCCTCGACCGTTGTTGGGGGTGCAAGGGCTTTCCTGTCACTCCCCCTTCCGGGGAGTCGAGAAAACGGCGTTCCTCGCCGCTTCTCGGAGGGGGACACCGCGGGGTGCAGAGGCACCAGTCCGCGCTAGCTTGCTCCCGCAGCCTGGCCGTGCCTGTGTACGAACCGTTCGAGCACGTTCGTCGTCACGGTCGCCACGTCGTTGTGGGGGAGGCCGTAGGCCCAGTCGGTGCAGCCGGTGGTGAAGACCTCGCCGCGGCCGCGACGGAAGGCGCCGAGGACCGCACGACCGTGTGCGAAGCGCAGCCGGTTCTCCGGTGTATCGGCACCGCCGATGCGTTCGGCGACCCAGTTGAGTTCGCCGATGTAGCTGTCGTCCATGCCGCCGACCGCCTCGGAGGTCTCCCAAAGGTGGGCCGGCGCGGTCGCCAGCACAGAGAAATCTCGGGGGGTGCCGTCGCGGCCGGTGGCAAAGGGAAGTCCGTCGCGTAGTTCCAGCTCGCAGCCGTCGCATTCGTAACCGACCACCGTGCCGGCGGCGCCGAGGACATCGCCGGCGCGCAGGGGCAGCGAGTCGAAGGCCCAATGGTCGGGCCGCCAGACGGTGTAGCCGCCCGTGCCACGGGGCGAGTTGGCGATGTGCGCGTACCCGCCGCGCGTGAAGGACACGCCCGTCATCTCGTTCTCCGGTCGCCCGACGAGCGGGTCGGACCACATCGTGGACAGTGTGGGCGCGCCCGCCGGATCGAACACCGGGTCGTCTCGGATGGCGTTCTTGTAGCCGACGATGCGGGAATACCCATCCTCGAAGCGCACTTGCCAGAAGGCCGTGTTGCCCGAGAAGAAGGCGGCGTTGCCACCGGCGTCCACATAGTCCTCGACGGTGTCGCGCATTCCGGCGGACCAGTACTCGTCGTGCCCCACCGAGACATACGCCGGCCAGCCGTCAAGCAAGCCGGGGTCTCGATCCAGGTCTGAACTCGTGGCGTACCCAAGCCGCCATCCTTGTGACTCGGCCCAACGAACGAACAGCCATTCCCAGTTTGCCCAACCCGCCGTGACGCACCAAGGCGAGTATCGACGCCTGACAGCTGCCCTCTCCTCGTCGGAAAGCGCCCTGAAGCGCGCGACCCGATACCGCTCCGGGTCCTCCTTGTGCAGAAAGCCCCGAGGCAGCGGGCGCTGCGCGGACGACATCCGACCCCCAACGTAGAAGCTCGGTCCACCCCAGTCGTTGTAGGCACTCCAAGTGGTTGTGGCCAGCACCAGCAGTGCATCGGCAGGTTCGCTCGCGCGCACGACAAAGAACGCCTCGGCTTGGTTGCCATCGGCGTCCTCCAGCCGCACGACGTACATGCCGGAAGGCCAGTCCGGATCAACGACGATGTCGAGCGACGGACTCCAGCCGCAGCCGCGACTCGCGAGGTCGTCCGGCATGGGCTGCACCGTCCGCTGCAGCGCGGCCGACTCGAAGACGATGCGCCCGGACGCTCCCTCGCGCACGACCTTCACGGAGTACGCAGACGCCTCACAATGGCAATGGAGCGCCACGGTTTCGCCGGGAAGCACGCTCTGCGGCCAGCAATACGCCGCTAACGCTTCTGGCGAGCCCTCGTTGGTCATGGCGCTGTGCATCCGATGGACGTGCTTCGAATGACGAAAGCCGCCAGTTCGGCTGCACGCGCTTGCGTTCGCGGCGGTTGCCAGCGGTCGTGAACGATGGGCATGGTTTGAGTCGCTCCGGCGGCGGCGAAAGAGACTATAGCGGGTTCGTTGCCTGCCATTTGGCGTAAGCTCAGGGCGAGGGAGCCATCGGGAGGGGCTGGCGACCGGCTCGCCACGCCGTACAAGGGAAACATGAGCAGAGCACTCGCAGTCGTCGGCGTCGTGATCACCGGATGCGCAACATCGATCCTTGCCGGCGCAGAGGATTTCCCGCGCACGGCTTCGGGCAAACCGGACTTCTCCGGCACCTACGACATCGCCACCCTGACGCCGTATCTGCGCGATCCGGCGCGGGGCGAGAACGCCTACGTCGACCCTTCAGAAGCCGCCGCCGCGCAGGACCGCGCGGCTGGCGTTGCCGCGGCCGATCTTGCGCCGAAGTCGCCGGACCGGGGCGCACCCGAGAAAGGCGCGGACGTGGGTGCATACAACCAGATTTGGATGGACCCGGGTTCCACCATGTTCCATGTGAACGGGAGGTACCCGGCCTCGATTTTGGTCGATCCGCCCAATGGGCGGCTGCCGCAACTGTCAGACGCCGGCAAGGCCCGGCGCGCGAACCTGAAGCAAAAGGGCTGGTTCAAGAACACCGGCACGGCCTGGTGGCTGGAGGAAGGCGGTGCGCCCTACGACGACATGGAGACCCAGCCGCTGGTGGACCGCTGCCTGTACCTCGGTGTCGTCACCGTGCCCATGCAGCCAATCGTTTACAACAACCACAAGGTCATCGTGCAGACCGAGAACCACGTGCTCATCCTCGTCGAGTGGATGCACTGGGCGCGCGTGGTGCGGCTCGATGGCGAGCACCTTCCGGGCGACATTCGCTCGCTGGCAGGCGACTCCATCGGCTGGTGGGAAGACGACACGCTGGTGGTGGAGACAACCAACTTCCTGTTCGAACCCGGCGTCCCCCGCGAAGGGCTGCGCGTCGTCGAGCGCTTCTCGCCGCTGGACGCCGGCCGCCTGCTCTACCGCTTCACCGTGCACGACCCGGACTACGTCCCGCCATACACCGGCGAAT
>VXPR01000115.1 GCA_009839405.1 Gammaproteobacteria bacterium | reverse complement strand
TGCCGCCGGATCCGCCGCTCGCGATGAACGAGTCGTTGTTGGCCCTCCTGTCGGCTGCTGATCGCGAACTGGGACGGCTCGACGGCGCGATCCAGATTCTGCCCAACCCGGACCTGTTCGTCCTGATGTTCGTGCGCCGGGAGGCGGTGCTTTCTAGCCAGATTGAAGGCACGCAGAGTTCGCTGCGCGACCTGCTTGAGGCGGAAGCTCGTGTCCATGATCCCAAGCGCCCGGCCGATGTGGCAGAGGTCTCCAACTACGTGGCTGCCTTGAGCGGGGGAATGGCTGCCTTGGAGTCTCGTCCGGTGACCATTGACTTGCTGCTCGATCTTCACGAGCGGCTGATGCGTGGGGGGCGTGGTTCGGAGCTGCATCCTGGCCGTCTTCGCACGGACCAAGTGTGGATTGGCCCGGCGGACGCAACGCTGCAACAGGCAACTTTCGTCCCGCCGCCGCCGGATCGTGTTGCCGGCGCGCTTGCCGAACTCGAGCGTTACATCCGAGCGGAGGACGCAACGCCTTCCCTCGTCCGCGCCGGACTCGCCCATGCGCAGTTCGAGACCATCCATCCCTTCTTCGATGGCAACGGCCGCATGGGCCGCCTGCTCATCATCCTGGTGCTTTGCGAGCAAGGGATCCTCGGCAAACCCGTCCTCTATCTGTCCCATTTCTTCAAGATGCACCGCAGTCGCTACTACGCGGCGCGGCAAGCGGTGCGCGATGAAGGGGATTGGGAAGGGTGGATGGAGTTCTTCCTTGCCGGCGTGGTTCAGGTCGCGCACGAGTCCAGCGAAACGGCGCGTCGGATCGTCGCTTTGCGCGAAGACGTGCGGGAACACCTGCTGCACGGCTTGGGCCGCGCTGCGGGGAACGCCGTGCGGCTCCACGAGCAGCTCTTTCGCACACCGATTCTCTCCGTAAGCGCAGCCGCGCAGTCTTTGGGCATCACCTATGGCGCCGCGAATCGCCTTGTCGGGACGCTTGTGCGCGAGGGTGTGTTGGAGGAACGCACGGGGCATGCGCGCAACCGTCGTTTCGCGTACCAGCGCTACATTGATCTCTTTGCCGACTGACAGGCGGCCCTACGCTGGGAAGATCTGCGCTCCGCCGTCCACTCGGAGCACTTGCCCGGTGATGTAGGAGGAATCGTCGGTCACCAGGAACTCCACGGTGCGGGCGATTTCTTCCGGCCAGCCGTAGCGGGTTAGGGCGCCGGTGGTGACTTTGCGGTCTTCGCGGGTGGGGCGGCTGGCGACGAATCTTGCCGTGATGATTTCGCCGGGGGCGATGACGTTGGCATAGACGCCGTGGGGGCGGAGTTGGGCGGCGAGGCAGCGGGTGTATTCGTGCATGGCGGCCTTGGCGGTGCCGTAGATGACCTCGGAAGGGTGGCCGGAGAGGCCGGCGATGCTGCCGACGGAGACGATCCAGCCGGCGTTGCGCTCGATCATTTCCGGCACCACCTCATGGCAGACCAAGATGCAGGACATCAGGTTGCGGTCCAGCACGATGCGCACGTCTTCGAGCGACACTGCAACGCCGTCGTTCACCACGGGCTTGCCGGCGCGCTCGCCGGTGACGCCTTTGGTGCCGATGTCGCCGCCGGCGTTGTTGACGAGGATGTCGATGCGACCGAATCGGTCGCGAATCTTCGCGCCAAAGTCCGCCACGGGCGGTTGCGCGGGGGGGTGTGCCGGGGCCGCGAACACATCGGCCGCCGTGGTGTAGGGAATATCGTGCGCCCCCGCTTGGAGCGAATCCGCCTCCCCCAAGGCACGCGCGGATGTGGCGGTCGTGCCATGCACCACGACCTTGGCGCCGAGTCCGGCGAGATGCGCCGCCACCACGCGCCCGATGCCCCGCGACGAACCGGTCACCCAAGCGACCTTGCCTTGCAGCCGTCCGTTGCTCACTCACCCTCTCCTCAAGTTGCCCACGACGCATAGTGTCGCACGGCACCCCACACGGTCCGCGCTCTTGGCGGCGAGAAGCGTCACGTCAATGCGGCGGCCGCCTCTTGCAGCTCGCCCCGAAAGTCGGGGTGGGCTATGGCGATGAGTGCTGCGGCGCGGGCCTGGGCTGGCAAGCCGTGCAGGCGGGCGATGCCGAACTCGGTGACCACGATGTCGACGTCTGTACGCAGCGCCGTGACGATGGCCGTACGGGGGACGATGCGGGATTGGGTGCCGCGGCGGGCAGTTGCGGTCATGGCGACGATGGATCGGCCGCCGGCGGACATGCGGGCGGCGCGCATGAAGTCCACGGCGCCGCCGACACCGGAAATCTGCCTGCTGCCGATCACTTCTGCGTTCACTTGGCCGTGTAGGTCCACCTCGACGGCTGAGTTAACGGACACGAAGTTGTCTAGGGAGGCGATGACGCGGGCGTCGTGGGTGACGTCGGCGCCGGCGAGGATCACGTCTGGGCGGGTTGCGGCCCAGTCGTGGAGCTCTTGGCTGCCGAGCAGCATTCCCGCCACGTGCTCGCCGGTGCGAACTGCCTTGCGTGCGCCCGTGACGACGCCAGCCTCGATGAGCGCTTTGCCGCCGTCGTCGAGCAAGCCGCCGTGGAGCCCAAGGTCGTTGTGGTTGCCGAGCGCGTCCAGGATCGCTGCCGGAATGGCGCCGATGCCGGTTTGAAGACAGTCGCCGTCGTGCACCAGCGAGGCGACGTGGGCGCCGATGGTTCGGGCGACTTCGTCCAGTCTCGGTGGGGGCATCTCCGGCAACGGGCGCGATGTTTCGACGACACCGTAGAGGGACGACTCCGCGACTGCGGGAGCACCGGCCGGGGCGACGATGCCGGT
>VXPR01000037.1:1160-2812 GCA_009839405.1 Gammaproteobacteria bacterium | reverse complement strand
GGCTGCATCTGCGCCGATGTGATCGGCATAATCACAGCCCTTCGAGAAAGGCTAGGAGCGTGTCGGGAGGGCGATAGCGACCGGCGCGGACGTGAGCGGGGGTGGTTCGGTCGATCGCGCGTTCTTTCAAGGCGAGGTCGGCATGGATGTAGATGTTGGTCGTGTCGACGTTCTCGTGTCCGAGCCACAGGGCGATGACGGCGGTGTCGACGCCGGCGTGCAGCAGCCGCATGGCGGCGGTATGGCGAAGCGTGTGCGGGGTGACGGTCTTTTTTCCGAGGGAAGGACAGGCGTGCGCAGCCTTGGCCACGTGCGTCGCGAGGCGCTGCGCTATGGCGTCGCGGCTGAGCGGTTGGCCCGTCCGCGTGGGAAAGACCGGCGCGTCTGGTACGCCGGCGCGCTCGGCGAGCCACGTCTGCAAGGCGGCAGCTATCGGTTTGGTGAGCGGCGTGATTCTCTGCTTGCGCCCTTTCCCCACACAGTTGACGTGCGGACCGCGGGCGAGGTGCAGGTCCACGCTCTGCAGGCCGGTGAGTTCTGACACGCGCAGGCCCGTCTGGATCGCGAGCGCGAGGAGCGTGTGATCGCGACGGCCGGTCCACGTGGTGCGGTCGGGCGCGGCGAGCAGGGCGTCGACTTCGACATCGGACAGGAAGGACACGAGCCGGCGCGGGCCGCGCTTGGGCGGAATCGCGAGCACGCGGGCAATGACGGCCGCCTGCTCGGGATGCTCCAGCGCGGCGTAGCGAAACAGGGCATGGATGGCCGACAGCCGTGCGTTGCGGGTGCGCACGGTGTTCGCACGATCCTGTTCGAGGTGCGCCAGGAACCGCCCGATGAACGGCGCGTCGAGGTCGCTGATTTCGAGTTGCGAGGGCGCTTTAGCGAGGTCAGTCGCCGCGAAGCGGAGTAGCAGCCGCCAAGCATCTCGGTACGCGGCGATGGTGTGCGGGCTGGCGTGGTGCTGCTGAACGAGCCGGTCCGTAAAGAACGCCTGGAGCGTGGGGGCGAGGGCGCTCATGCCGAGCCTCCCGGATGGCGTTCGAGGCGGTCGGCGGCCAACTGCATCAGCTCCGGCGCCGCCGACAGATACCAGTAGGTGGACTTGGGGTCGCCATGTCCGAGATAGGTGGCCAGCAGTGCGAGTCGCGCCTCCGGGTCGTGGCCCTGGCGATAGGCGTCGAGCAGCGTAGACACTGCGAATCGATGGCGCATATCGTGCAGCCGTGGCCGGCAGGCGGCAGTGTGCGGCCGAAGACTCACGCGCCGCACCAGCGTGAGAAACGTGTGCTGTACGTTGCGCTTCAGCAGCCGGGTACCCGCGGTGGACACGAACAACGCGGCGGTGTGACGGGGCGCCGGTCGGTCCGCGCGGTGGAGATACTGCTGGACCGCGGTGGCGGCAGTGGGATGTAACGGAAGGGCACGGGATTTCCCGAGCTTGCCCTGACGAACGGTGATCAGCCCCTGCTCGGCGTCGAAGTCGTGCAGATCGAGCGCGATGGCTTCGCCGACCCGCATCCCGGTCACGACCAGCAGACCGATCAGGGTTCGGTACGTCGCCACCCGATGGTTGGTGCGCAATCCCGACGCGGCGGCCCGCCCGGGCGGCCCGGTCGGGGGGGGGGGGGGGTGAGGGCGGGGGCGCCGGG
>VXPR01000037.1:0-1150 GCA_009839405.1 Gammaproteobacteria bacterium | reverse complement strand
TGGCAGGGTCGATCGTGTGCAGGTAGGTCGCGAAGCCGCGCACCAGGGTGAGCCGGCTTGCCCACCAGCTCGGGTCCGTCCCGGTGGGAAGCCTCGCCCAGGCGAGGGCGGTTTCGGTACGCAGGCGGGTCTCCCCGCGGTCTTCGAGATAGGCCAGGAATTGCGCGAGGAGCTTCTCGGCGCGCTCTAGGCGATAGCCCAGTGCCCGGCGCATCGCCAAGTAGTCGGCAAGGGCGCGGCGCAGGGGCGTCATGCTGCACCTCCCGGCCACGGGCGTGCGATCGTACGCAGGGCGTCGTGGTCGACCTTCGCGTAGATCGCCGTGGTCTGCTGGCGGGCGTGACGCAGGAAGTGCTGAACCTCGGACAGCGGGGCGCCCGCGCCGAGCAGTTGCGTTGCGGCGAAATGGCGCAACCGGTGCGCGTGGATGCGGCCGAGGCCGGCCCGCTGCGAGGCGGCGCCCACGATATGCGTCACGCCGGCGGAACCGAGCGGCCCCAGAGGAGCGAACAGACGGACGAAGACGGTGCGACCCTGCACGCGGGCTGGGCGCTGACGAAGGTACGCGGAGATCGCCGCACCCACGTCTCTCGGAAGGGGCATGCGCTCGACTCGGTGTCCCTTGCCGCGCACGATGATCTCTCCAACCCGCCACTGCAAGTCGTCGAGGCGCAGGGTCGCCACTTCGCCGGCGCGCAGGCCGAGACGGGCCAGCGTGGTGATGACCGCAAAGTCGCGGAGCCCTCCGAGGGTCCGGCGATCGCAGACGGCGAGCATGCGCTCGACGTGGTCGGCCTCCAGGCGCGGCGGCAGCCCGGCCAATCGTCGGCCAGCGACCGAGGGAACAGCCGCGGCCAGTGAATGTGTGATCACGCCGGCGACATGGAGGAAGCCCAACAGCGAGCGCAGCGCGGTCGCGGTCGATTGCGCGGCCCGGCGGGATTGCTCGGCGCAACGCGTCACCATGAACGCGGTTACGCCCGCCTCGCTGAGTTGATCGACGTCCAGGGCGAGGCCGTCGGCCGAAACGTAGCGGCGCAGAAACGGGCGGACCGCGTCGACGTAGCCACGAGCGGTGGCCTCACCCAGCCCCCGTTCGACGGTGAGGTAGTGCCGGTAGCGCGTCAGGGTTTCTTCCAGAGGCCCCGCG
>VXPR01000443.1 GCA_009839405.1 Gammaproteobacteria bacterium | reverse complement strand
AGCCGAGCAGGAAGGTGGCGATCAGGATGCAGATGACGATGCCGGTGGGGCCGAATGGCAGCCCCAAGAGCGTCCGTTCGATCAGTTCGTCGCCGCCGAGGCCGCGCAGCACCAGGGTGAAGCACACCGCGCCAATGATGGCGCCGAAGATGAAGGCGGTGGTGCGGGTGGTCTCCTCCACGACTTCGGTGAGCACCTTGCGTGTCAGGACGCCCTTCAGTGCCGCCAGCGCCAACGCTCCCGCCGCGCCGACGCCGGCCGCTTCCGTCGGCGTCGCAAGGCCGAAGAAGATGCTGCCGAGCACGGCGAGGATGAGGAAGGCGGCGGGAACGATGGCCTTCACCAGTTCCCACACCGCAGCCAAGTCGATGGGTTCGCGCGGCGTCGCCGGGGCGTGGGCTGGCTTCACGAGTCCCACTCCGAGCAGGTACACGATGTAGAGCCCGCCCAGCAACACGCCGGGGAACAGTGCCCCGAGAAAGAGATCGCCCACGCTCATGGCCATGCGGTCCGCCATCACCACCAGCATGATGCTTGGCGGGATGAGGATGCCGAGAGTGCCGACGGCGCACACCGTTCCCGACGCCAGCCGCCGGTCGTAGCCGTTCTCCAGCATGGCCGGCAGCCCGAGCAGGCCCAAGAGCACCACCGAAGCGCCGATGATGCCGGTGGAAGCTGCCAGCAGCACGCCGATGATGGTCACCGTGATGGCGAGGCCGCCTCGCACCGGCCCCAGAAGTCGCGCAAACCCGGTGAGCAAGCTGCGGGCGATGCCGGAGCGGTCGAGCAGGATGCCCATGAAGATGAACATGGGCAGCGCCACCATCACCCAGTTCTCCATCACGTCCCAGATGCGATCCACGGTCATGGACGTGTAGAACCAGTCGATATTCATCGGGATCGCGAAGTCCACCTCGAGGACGATGGCGAGCGCCGTGAAGACCGCCGCGAGGCCGCCGAGGATCCAGGCGATGGGGAAGCCGGTAAAGACCAGCACGATGAACGCCGCGATCATCGTCAGGGCCAGGGCCTCGGCGCCGCTCATGCCCCACCCACTTCGCCGCGCGGCGCCGCCAGATACGCCCACAGCCGGCTGAGCCGCGACAGCGTCGCCAGCAGCAGCATCAGGAACGCTCCCGGCAGGACGCCCTTCAGGAACCAGCGGAACGGCAGCCCGCCCGGCGACGGCGATATCTCCGACACCGCCCAGCTATGCGCCACGAACGGCATGGCAAAGACCAGCACCACGACGATGAACGGCAACGTCAGGAGCAAGGTCCCATACAACTCGATCCACACCTGCGCCCGCGGATGCAGGCGGCTCGAGACGAGGTCAATGCGAATGTGCGCATCCACCTGATAGGCATACGCAATCGCCACCAGAAACGCCACCGAGTTGAGGTGCCATTGCAGCTCCTCGAACTCGATCCGCCCCTCGCCGAACACATACCGCAAGGCCACGTTGCTGACGATCACCGCCAACAGCACCACCCAAAGCCAACTCGCGACGCGGCCGATTCGCCCAAGAACCGCATCGATGGCTTTCGAGACCCGAGTCTCGGGAAGAGTCAACCCTTCCATGGGGAGAAGCCTGCAACCCAAGGATATTGCGTCGCTTCTATTCGTTTGGGACGGGCTCGTCCCGTCCCGTGCCAGGATGCGTCCGCGGATTCGAGACGGGACGCGTAGGGGCGGGGCTTGTCCCCGCCCGTCTCGAACGCACCGACAGACTCGGCACGGGCCCCGCCGGCCCTCATGGTCCTTCCGCTACCCGAGGAGGATAGGCGAGCCGCCGCCACTCCCCATACACCTCCTGAAACTCCCGCTGCGAGGCAAGGATCGTGGCGAAATCCGTATCACGCCCGGCCTCTTCGTCGAGCACTTCGTTCGCGGCCGCCCTGAGCCGCGCGAGCAAGTCGTCGGGCAGCGCCCTGGCACTCACCCCCACATCCCCAAGCCCACGCACGATGGGCCCCTGCATCGCCTCCGAGTAGCCAAGATTGCGCGCCACCCCGGCCGTGCAAAGCCCTTCCAGGAGCGCCTGGTCTGAACTGCGCATCTCGCCCCACACGTCGAGATTCACCACCACATGCGTCGCACTGAACGGCTGGTGCCAGCCGGGGTAGTAGTTGAACTTGGCGATGCGACTGAAACCAAGCGCCCGATCCGTCAGCGGCTGCGAGAACTCGGTGGCGTCAATCACCCCCGTTTCCAGCGCCTGGAATATCTCTCCCGCCGGCAACATGGTGATCGATGCCCCGACCCGCTGCATCACCCGCCCGCCAAGCCCGGCAAAGCGAATCTTCAGCCCGTTGAGGTCCTCGGCAGAAGCCAGGGGCTCGCGAAACCAGCCCGCCGTCTCAGGCCCCGTGACGGCGCAGAAGATCGGCTTCATGTTGTGCTTGGCGTACACCCCCTCGGCCAGTTCCCGGCCACCGGCGAAGTACCACCAGCCAATGTAGGCCCACGGCTCAAGCCCGAACGGCGTCGCCGCGATCAACGGCGAGGAAGGAATCTTGCCCTGATCGTAGCCAAGCCACGTGTAGCCAGCCGATACCTTCCGATCCCGCACTGCATCGGTAACCGCAAACGCCGGCACGATCTCCCCCGGATCGTAGAGGTCCACCACGAAGGCACCGTCGGTCGTGTCCTTCAGCGCCTGCGAGAGCCAAATGATCGTCTCTCCAGACCCCGGCAGATTGCGCGGCGCACTGAGCGGCACCCGCCAGTGAATCCGCACCGGCGCCCCGCCCTCCCCCGCCACCGGCGCGAGCCGCCCAGCCGAAGCCCCGGGCGTCCGCACCGCCAGCGACA
>VXPR01000276.1 GCA_009839405.1 Gammaproteobacteria bacterium | reverse complement strand
CCCCGCCGCGCGGGCCCGGGCCCCCCCCCCGGGTCCCTCCCCCCCCCCCCGCCCGCCGCCCTCCCGCCGCGCGCCCCCCGCCGCGGGCGCCCCGCCGGGGCGCCCGCGGCCGCGCTTGCCGTCGTCGTGCTGGTTCTCGGCTGGTGGTGGTCGTATGAGCCGGACGCAATCGACATCGTGGCGTTGGCGCAGGAGCGCGCCGCAGCGGCCGGGGTGTCGCCCGTCACCGGCTACACCACCGCGACGGCGGTCGTCTTCATCGGCGAGACCCTGCTCGACAAGCGCGGCGGCTATCTCTCGAACGACGTTTCGCCGCCGGGCCTGTATCTCGACAACACTCCCAACTGGGAGTTCGGTGCGCTGGTGCATCTGCGCGACATCTCGAGGGCGCTGCGCAACGACATTTCGCGCTCGCAGAGCCAGTCCACTGAAGATCCGGACCTCGCCGTCGCCGAAGGGCACTTCTTCTTCGACAACGCAAGCTGGATGATCCTCCCCGCCACCGAATCCGAGTACCGCGACGGGATCGGACGCATTCGATCATACGCCGAACGTCTCGCCAATCCCGCCGAGCCAGAGGCACAGTTCTACGCCCGCGCCGACAACCTGTCGCGTTGGCTGATTGAGGTGGAGCGCCGCCTAGGCGACATCTCACAGCGCCTTTCCCAAAGCGTCGGCAAGCGCCAACTGAACCTGGACCTCGCTGGCGAGACCGCAGCCCGCATGGCCACCGACGCGCCGGCCGAAGTCGAACAGCGCACGAGCTGGTTTCGCATCGACGACGTCTTCTACGAAGCGCGGGGCCAGACCTGGGCGCTCGTCCACCTGCTGAAGGCGGTGGAGCACGACTTCGCCGCCGTGCTCGAAGACAAGAACGCCCGCGTCAGCCTGCAACAGATCATCCGCGAGCTTGAGGAAACGCAAAACGCCATCTGGAGCCCGATGATCCTGAACGGCAGCGGCTTCGGCTTCGTCGCCAACCATTCATTGGTGATGGCATCCTACATTTCGCGGGTCAACGCAGCCCTCATTGACCTCAGATCGCTGCTCGACAGGGGGTGAACTCGGTGCAAGACAAGCCCAACATCCTGTTCGCCTTTGCCGACGATTGGGGCCGCTACGCGAGCGCCTACGGCAGTCGCGGAAGCGGTGCTGGCGAACGGCCGAATCCGCTCTGCGACCTGATCGAAACGCCCAACTTCGACCGCATCGCCGCCGAGGGCGCGCTCTTCACCAACGCCTTGGTGCCGGCACCGTCCTGCACGCCCTGCCGCAGTTCCATCCTCTCCGGGCGCTACTTCTGGCAGACGGGGCTCGGCGCGATCCTGCAAGGAGCGGTGTGGGACGAGACCATTCCCACCTTCCCGCTCGAACTCGAGGCGCAGGCCGGCTATTTCGTCGGCTATCAATACAAGGTGTGGAGCCCGGGCCGCACCGCCAACGCGCCCATCGGCGCCTTGCGCACCCGCTTCCAACCCGCCGGCGGCGACTTCAACCAGTTCTCGCACTGGGCATCCGCGCATGCGCGGGAGCTCGGCGTCGAGGGTGCCAAGCAAGCGCTGCTCGGCGAGACCCGGGACAACTTTCGCGCCTTCCTCGGCGCTCGGCCGGCGGACGCACCCTTTTGCTACTGGTGGGGCCCCACCAACACGCATCGCACGTGGGAACGCGGTTCCGGCAAGGCGCTTTGGAACATCGAACCGGACGATCTCAAGGGCCGGCTGCCGGACTTCCTCCCCGACGTACACGACATCCGCGAGGATGCCGCCGACTATCTGGGCGAGTGCCTGGCCGTGGACTTGGGCCTCGGGATGCTGCTAGAGGAACTCGAAGCCGCCGGCGAACTGGACAACACCCTCATCGTGGTGAGTGGCGACCACGGCATTCCCGGCATGCCCCGCGCCAAGTGCAATCTCTACGACATCGGCTGCGAGGTGGCGCTGGCCGCACGCTGGCCGGGACGCATCGAGCCGGGCCGGGTGGTGGACGACTTCGTCAACCTCATGGACCTTGCGCCCACCTTTTGCGAGGCCGGCGGCATCGAGCCGCATCCGTCCATGACCGCGAAAAGCCTGATGCCGCTCTTCGAGGCACCGGCGAGCGGCCAGATCGATCCCCGGCGCGACCTCGTCGTGACGGGCCGCGAACGCCACGTCGGCATTGCCCGGGATAGATTCCTGCCCTATCCGCAGCGCTCGCTGCGCACTCGGGACTTCCTCTACATCGTCAACTTCGAGCCGGACCGCTGGCCCATGGGCGACCCGAAGGGGCTCGACCAACCGGACACCGAAGCTCCGACCTATGCGGACCTCGCAAGCAAAACCGCGGCCGCCTACCCCGACATGGACGCGAGCCCCACCAAGGCATGGATGATCCATCACCGCGACGAGCTCGACGTGGAGCCGCTGTTCGAGCTCGGTTTCGGCAAGCGTCCCCGCGAGGAACTCTACGACCTCGCCACCGACCACCACTACATGAACAACGTCGCCACCGACCCGGCCTACGCAAACGTTCGCGCCGATCTTGAGGCGCGCCTGCTCGGGCTCTTGGAAGCGGAGGACGATCCTCGCCTCATGGAACAGCCCTGCCGCTACGAGTTCGAGCCTTACGCTGGGCCGCCCTCAAGCTGAAACGAGTGAGCGCGCCAGAAAGCAAGCCACGCGCATTCCCCGGTGCCCGCTGGTGGAAGTTCGATCTGCACACGAGGACGCCTGCATCGGCGGACTACGGCAAGGGGCCGCAGCAAGCCGAACGTCAGATCGAACCCGTGGACTGGCTGCTCGGCTTCATGCAGGCTGGCAACGACTGCGTCGCGGTA
>VXPR01000509.1 GCA_009839405.1 Gammaproteobacteria bacterium | reverse complement strand
TTCGATTGCGCGAACTGCTGTGCTTCGGCGAACTCCTCGTGTCGGGCGCCGGGTTGCTTTGGTGCGGGACGGGACCCTACGGCTCTCGCGCCGCACGCAGACTACACTTACGCGCGTCGGCGCTTGAGAGAGGCCATGCATCGCAAGACCAAGATCATCTGCACCGTTGGCCCTGTCACGCACTCCTATGCGTCGCTGGAGGCGCTCTACAACGCCGGCATGTCGGTGGTGCGGCTCAACATGTCGCACTCCGACCACGACTCGGCGGCGGAGATCATCCACTGGGTGAAGACGCTGAACCGCAAGGTGAAGTACCCGGTGCCCATCATGCTCGACACGCAAGGCCCGGAGATCCGCACCGGGGTCCGCGATGGCCCACTCGCACTCGTCGCCGGCGAGGAGGTGTTTCTCGACGTCGAAGCGGTGGGCGAGGCCGAGCGGGACCGCGACCGAACCATCCACGTCAACTACCCGGACCTGCCTTCCGCGGTGAGCGTCGGCGACCGGGTGCGGCTCGACAACGGCCTCATCAACCTCTTGGTGGAAGGCAAGGAGCCGACGCGCCTGCGCTGTCGCGTGGCGGACGGCGGCAGCCTCGGCAGCCGCAAGCACGTCAATCTGCCGGGCGCGTACGTCAACCTGCCAGCCATCACCGACAAGGACAAGGCCGACATCGCCTTTGGCGTGGACCAGGAAATCGACTTCGTGGCGCTTTCCTTCGTGCGCGACGCCACCGACATCGAGGAGCTGCATTCGCTGCTCGGACCGAAAGGCCGCCGCGCCGTGAAGGTGATGGCGAAGATCGAGAATCGGGAGGGCGTGAGCCACGTCGAAGCCATCGCCAAGGCCGCTGATTCCGTGATGGTGGCGCGCGGCGACCTCGGCATCGAGACGGACATCGCCGAGCTGCCCAACTTGCAGCGTCGGCTGGTGGAGACCTGTGCCCGGCTCGGCAAGCGCTGCGTGGTGGCGACCCACCTGATGGAGTCGATGATCGAGAACCCCATTCCCACCCGCGCCGAGGTGACGGACGTGGCGAACGCCATCTACGAAGGCGTGGACGCGGTGATGCTCTCTGGCGAGACCAGCGTCGGCAGATATCCCATTCGCTGCGTGGAGCAACTCGCCAGCATCGCTCTTGCCAGCGAACGGCAGAAGGGCTTCGAGCTGTGGAAGCTCCTGGCGACCGACGCGCCGCTGCAGCATCTTGCCACCTCGGCGGTCTCGCTGGCGGAGGCGGTGAACGCCGCCGGCATCGTCGTCATCACACGGAGCGGGCTGACAGCCGATTTGGTGACGAGTTGCCACCCCGAGCATGTCCCCATCTATGCCTTTACCAATCGCAGTCAGACCCGACGAAGCCTGATGTTGAATCGCGGCGTGTTTGCTCACCGCACGCCTTTCAGCCGCGACCCGGAGAAGACCATTCAGACGGCCCTTGGCGTGCTCAGGGAGCGTGAGGGGATCGACCCGGAACGGGAGGTGGTGGTGGTCTCCGACATCCTCACCGACCGCCGCGTGGACGCCATTCAGATCCGACGCGTTGGGTTGGAGCCGGCCAATCCTCCCATCTCGCTCGACGAGTAGGATCTCTGCGACGAGGGTGTGTCGGTTCGCCCGCCAGAGTGCGCGAGCGCGACATGCACGCGCCATTTGCCCGGATGATTCCCACATGCGTCCTCAAATCGCTGCCGCGCTTGCAGTACACTCGCGCGACGACATTCCGTGTCAGGAGGGGCATGTGCGATTGGCCGGTCGAGGGCTTGCTGGTGCGTTGATCGCCGCGGTGGCGTCTTGGGGAGGCGTGAGCGTTGCTGGTGACGATCCCTACGTCGCGCCACGCGGGCCTGGCGGCGTGCATCCGGACCTGAACGGCGTCTGGCAGGCGCTGAACGAGGCCAATTACGACATCGAGCGGCACATGGCGCGGCCCTCGATGGGGCTGCGGGAAGGCCCGCATGGTCCCGTGCCTGATCTCAAGACGCTTTATATCGGTGCCGTCGCCTCGGTGCCGCCAAGCCTAGGCGTGGTCGAGGGCGGCAAGATTCCGTACACGCCCGAAGCCCTTGCCAAGCGCGACGAGAACCGCGCCCATTGGGCCGAACGCGATCCAGAAGTGAAGTGCTTCCTGCCCGGCGTGCCCCGCGCCACCTACATGCCGCAGCCGTTCCAGATCATCCAGGGTGAGAACGCGTTGGAGATCGTCTATCAGTGGGCCGGGGCAAACCGCAACGTCTATAGCGAAGATCCGGGCCCCGCGCCGGTGGATTCGTGGATGGGGCAGTCCGTCGCCAGTTGGGACGGCGACACCTTGGTGCTCACCGTCACGGGGCTGAACGAAATGACCTGGTTCGACCGTGCCGGCAACCACCACAGCAACCAAATGAAAGTGGTCGAGCGCTACACGCCCACCGGCCCGAACCACCTGCGTTACGAGGCCACCATCGAGGACCCCGAGACCTTCACGAAGCCTTGGAAAATCTCCATGCCGCTCTACCGGCGCATGGAGCCCAACGCGATGCTGCTCGACTTCAAGTGCGTCGCGTTCGTCGAGGAGCTCATGTACGGCGAGTGGCGCCGTAACCCTCTGCCCCGCTAGCCGCCCGCCCAAAGGAGGCAACCATGAACAGGCACCCACTTTCCGCTTCCTTACTAGCCATTGCACTGGCGTCGGCCGCCGCCGCCGACATTCCACGCACTGCGGACGGCACGCCAGACCTTTCCGGCTACTACGACGTTGCCACCCTGACGCCGGTGGATCGTCCGCAGATCTTCGGCGACAACGCCTTCCTGACCCTGGAGCAGGCCAAGGAGATCGAAGAG
>VXPR01000376.1 GCA_009839405.1 Gammaproteobacteria bacterium | reverse complement strand
CGCAACCTCATCGGCGCTGCCGGTATCGCAATCGCAGCCTGGGCACTGACGGCGCTCACAGGAGACCCAGAGCAATGGATCGCCCTCGGCATCGGCACCTACGCGGCGTTCTCGTGGATTCAAACCCTGGGCCTGCGCGACGCTCCCGCCTTTGCCATGATGTTCGGCAGCCGCGCCTTCCTCTACGCCGTGATCGGCTTCCCCACCATCTCGCTCGTCACCTATGCCTTTGCCGCCTGGGCGCCGCCCTACTTCATCCGCGTCCACGGCATCGGCCCGGCCGAGGCGGGACTCGTGCTCGGCGCATCCTTTGCCATCGGCGGCTGGCTCGGGATCACCGTCGGCGGCATCGTCGCAGACCGCCTTAAGGAACGCACCGGCAATGCCCGCGTGTATGTCGGCATGGCCGCGGTCGTGCTCACGGCACCGACGGCACTTGGGCTCTTGCTAACCGACAGCCTGATCGTGGCCTATGCATTCAACTTCGCCGTCAGCGTCTTCTCTTCCTGCTGGCTTGGCGCTGCGGCAAGCACGGTGAACGACCTCGTCATGCCGAGAATGCGCGCCGTCGCTTCCGCCTTCTACCTGCTGATGGCGACGGTGGGCCTCGCCGTCGGCCCCTATGCGGTGGGCGAGATGAGCGATGTGCTGACGGCGGCCGGCCAGGTGCCAGGTGAAGCCCTGAGAACCAGCTTGCTCGCATCGGTTGCGCTGCTCGTCATTCCGGCAGTTTTCTTGGTGCTGCTGCGCGGTCGCTTGGTGCCGGAGGAAACCAACCGTCTCGAACGGGCTCGCGCCGCCGGCGAACCGGTAGAAGAGGAGGCGGCATGAACCGTCCTCCCGTCGCCACCCCTTCGGCGGGAGGACATTCCGCCCTCCGCAATGCGCCGTTGGCCGCCCGGGCCGGGCTGTCGCGGCGAAGGCGCCCACCCGCGCCAGGGAAGGCGGAATGCCTTCCCCGCAAGGTCGCCCCGATTGTCGTCCTGCTCACCGCCCTTCTAGCCTTTGGCTGCACGCCGGAACCCGACACGCCGGACGTGGATTGGCCCGTCTATCTCGGCGACTCCGGCCGCATGCATTACTCCGAACTCGACCAGATCAACCGCGACAACGTCGCCACCCTCGAACTCGCTTGGGCGTACAACTCCGGCGAACCGAGCGGAACCATGTACACCAGCCCCCTCGTGGTCGACGGCGTGTTCTTTGGCCTTTCGCCCAAGCTCGTGCCGTTCGCCCTCGACGCCGCAACCGGCGAGGAAATCTGGCGCAACGAAACCCTCGATCTGCCGGGCGCCGCGCAACGTGGTCTCATGTGGTGGGAGCGGGGCAGCGACAGGCGCATCCTGTTCGCCGCCGGCCGAGAACTCATTGCCCTCAATGCCGACGACGGCCAACTGGTGCCGAGTTTCGGCGAGGGCGGTCGCCTCGACATGCGCCCCAAGGAAGACGACCGTGGCGGCCACTTCGGCCTCACCGCGCCCGGCGTCGTGTTCGAGGACAAGATCATCACGGGTTTCACCACCGCCGAGTGGGCAGACGCGTTCCCCGGCTCCATCCGCGCCTTCAGCGCCATCGACGGCGAACTCGTCTGGCAGTTCAACACCATTCCCGCACCGGGAGGACGCGGCTCGGAAACCTGGGCCGAGGGGTCGCTAGCGAAGGCCGGCGGCGCAAACGCCTGGACCGCCATGACCCTCGACGAAGAACGCGCCTTGTTGTTCGTACCCACCGGCTCCGCAACTCCCGACTTCGTGGGCGCACCCCGGCTCGGCGACAATCTCTACGCCAACAGCATCGTCGCCTTGGATGCCCGCACCGGCGAGTACCGCTGGCATTACCAAGTTATGCGTCACGATCTGTGGGACCGCGACAATCCCTCGCCCCCCACCCTTGTGCAACTCGAGCGCGACGGCAAAACGATTGACGCCGTCACCCTCACGACCAAGTCCGGCCACCTGTTCGTCTTCGACCGCGAGACCGGCGAGTCGCTGCATCCCATCTTCGAGGCCGAGACGGCGATGGAAAGCTCCATGCCGGGCGAGGTGACCGCGGCCACGCAGCCCATCTCCAGCATCGCCTTCAGCCGCCAGACCTTCGAGGTGACGAACCGCACGCCGGAGGCTCACGCGGCAGTGCTGGAGACCATCAAGGACTACGACATCCGTCCGTGGGCACCCCCCAAGGTGGGCACGATCCTGCTCTTCCCGTGGTACGACGGCGGCGCGGAATGGGGCGGCTCGGCCTTCGATCCAGCGACCAATCGCCTGATCCTGAACGCAAATGATGTCGCCGGCCCGCTAACGCTGAGCGAAATCCCGGTGGGCTTCAGCAAGGCCGGCAGCTACGCCCAGCACTGCGGCAGTTGCCATGCACCCGACTTCAGCGGCACCGACGCCGGCCCTAGCCTCGTGGGTGTCATCGAGCGCCTCGGCTACTCCGAAACACTCGCGATCATCAAAGAAGGCAAGGGCCGCATGGCCGGTTTCGCGCATTTGGAAGAACACGTCCTCGGCGGCATCGCCCAACACTTGCTGCAGCCGGAACCGGTGATCGACGAACCAACCACCGAAGTCACCTACGCCCACTGCTGCTACGTGTACCTGCGCGACCACGAGGACCTGCCGGGCAACACGCCGCCTTGGGGCACGCTGAACTCGATAGACCTCGCAACCGGCGATATTGTCTGGCAGGTGCCCTTCGGGAACTTCCCAACCCACCCCGACCTCGGCTTCGGCGCGGTCAACTACGGGGGCCCGGGAGTTACCAAATCCGGCCTCATGTTCATAGGCGCCACCCCCGATCCAAAGTTCCGCGCCCACGAGCCCC
>VXPR01000166.1 GCA_009839405.1 Gammaproteobacteria bacterium | reverse complement strand
TGATGGCGCAGAACGAGGCGGAGAAGGTCATCTACCGCCTCTGCGCCCAGGACGAAGCACGACACGTGGCGTTCGGCGTAATGCACATGCGCTACATGTCCGCCGCAGCCCCAGAACGCCGCGAGGAGATCCACTGCTATCTCGACGAGGCAGAGGGGCAGATCGTCTCGGGCGTCGGCAATCCAGCCGCCCGTGGCGGTCCGGTGGGAGAATCCCTCGCCATCCTGCTCGGCGGCGGCAAGGACAAGTTCGACGAAGGCATGAACATGCTTACGGCCATCCGCCGGCGCCAGTTCCGCGAATACCAAAAGCGCATCGTTTCCGCCGGCTTTGGCGAGCGCTTCGAGAACGGTCGTTCGCGCCTGATGGAGATGTTCGAGGAGGCCGCCTGACCGAAGGCGGCCCTCGCACCCCCAACTTCCAGTCCTGTCGGCACAAGACGGAGCCGCAATCCCTATGGCCAAGAGTTCCAAGGCGAGCAAAGCCAAGAAGGCCCCTGCCGCGTCGGCAAAGCCTTCCGCCGCGAGCGACCCCGCCATCGCTGCCACCCCGACGCTGGTGTCTTCGCAAGCCCAAGGCAAGACGGATTCGGGCCAGCCGGAAAGGCCGGGGCCCGTGCTCGACTGGATGAACAAGACCCGCCAATGGGGTGTGCGCGTCAAGCCCGGCAAGGCCGGCCTTCGCTTGGGTGACCTGAACGTCGGCATCTACGGCGAGATTCCGATGCAGTGGAGCGATCAGAGCCGCAACCCCCGTGGCGCCGTGCCGCGCAAGGGCATGCCCCCTGTGGGCTACGCGGTGCGCGAGAAGGTGGGCATGTGGGCCGACTCCGCCGCCGACCTCTACGAAGAAGCCATCCAGCGCCGCTGGGCGCCGGCCACCGATGTGCCGTGGACCACCATCGACAAGCTTCCGGACGACATTGAGCGTGCCATCTGCCAGGTCTGCACCGAGCTTTCGCAGTTCGCCAACGTCGAGATCGAGACCATCGCCGGCTGGCAGCACCAGATGGTCTATGGCTACCACGAGGTGAAGCAGTATCTCGCCACCGCCAGCTTCGACGCCGCCAAGCACTACGAGTGCTTCCGCAAGCGCGCGCTGGCGAACGGCGGCGGTCTCGGCGTCGAAGGGCCGGGGCAAGTCAACCGCATGATCCTGGAAAGCAGCGGCGGCTGGTCCGCTACTGTCGCCTATCTCGTCCTGGTGCGAGCCGTCTTCACCATGACCATCCTCAAGTACCTCGCCCGCCACGCCTACAACGACGCCGAACGCTTCATCTACGAGCACGTGCTGCAAGACAAGGCGCGGCTGCTCACCTATGGCCTGGACCACCTCCACTTCGCCGTCGCCCACGACGACGAACAACCAGCGGTGCTCGCCACGGTGCTCGCCATCGGAGACCGCGTGCTCACCCGCGACCTGCGCGACCCGGCGTTGCGGGAAGCCCTCGCCATCATCTTCGGCCGCGGCATTCGCGGCGCCCGGAGGCAAGGCATGGAGACGTACGAAGAAATGATGGCGGACTTCATGCAGACGCATCTAGGCTACTGCCGTTGGCTCGGCATCGCCCGCGCCCCGGCGGAAGCGATGCCGCCCCCGCTCGACCGTCACGCCGGCGCGAGCGTCGCCGCCTGACGCCTGGGCTAGTCGCCCGCATCAATCAACAGACGTAAGGCACGTCCGCAATGGCGAAATTCCCCTCCGTGCGCTGGTTTGACGCCGTGCGCGAAGTGTTCAACGGTGACGAGTCCGTGCAGGGCGGCGGTGGCGGCTACTGCAACTGCGTTGCCGGCATGAAGGTGGGCAAGGACATCTTTGTTCTCACATTCGAGGGCGTGGAGTGCACTGATGCCGTCAAGGCAGACGACGCGGCGCTGGACGATGTGGACTTCTATCTCGACATGGCCCCCGCCGACTGGCGCGAGATGATCTCCAACATCCACAGCAACAACGGCGCCGACCGGCACCACACCCTCAACACGCTTGACCTCGAACGCGAAGACGGCCTCGCCACCTCCCACCACGGCGACCAATACCGCGAAGACCTATTCTTCCGCTACAACCAGACGTTCCAGTATTTCTTCAACGCCTCGGCCCGCATCCGAACCGACTTCTGACGCGCCGGCCAGACCCCTCTTTCCCACTTCCCGACCACCCCGAAGCGGAGGCGACGAACGAACATGGCGCACCTCGACTGGCTGGACCGAGCCGCAAAGGCCGTCAACTCCGACCCGGCCTTCCGCAAGCTCGGCTCTACCGACATGCGAATCGCCTTCAAGGCCGGCACCGTGGCCCGCGGCGTCACCTTCGAAGCCTTCGAGGTGACGAAGGTGCAGGACGTGGACGAAAACGACCTGCGCGACTGGGAACTTGTCATCGACATGCCCGCCCGCAACTGGACCAACTACCTGCGCCAACGCGCCGAAGGCCGCGGCCCGTCCTTGGTCAGCCTCGATATCGACCGCAACATCGTCCAGGCGCCAGACCCACTCGCCCGCCTCAAGTTCGAACGCTTCCACCTGTCTTTGCAGGCGCTAGTGGACAAAGGCGCCAAGGCAGCCACAAGGGCAGCCCGGCGCTAACGGCTCCTCCGGCTCCGCACGTAGCCGCACCAAAAGAAACGCCAACGTGCCAATCTACGAATACCGCTGCGAGTCCTGCGGCCAGATAAGCACCACCCTAGCGAGCATCAACGCCATCCCCACCGAGGTAGCGTGCGAGCACTGCGCCAAACTTGCCCCCCGCATCCTCTCCCGCCCCTCCGTCCACCTATCCGCCCGCTCCAATACAGATCGCCGCGCCCCCCCGTACGAGAAGCGCGGGGGCCGAGCCCTG
>VXPR01000349.1 GCA_009839405.1 Gammaproteobacteria bacterium | reverse complement strand
GGGCGCGCTGCAGCCCGATCTCGGCACCGCGGTGGTGGTGGCCGCCGGCGGCCTTGGCGTGATCTTTCTGTCGGGAGTGCGCTGGCGCTGGATCGCGGCGGCCGTACCTGCGGCGCTTGCCGCGCTGCCGGGGCTGTGGTTCGTGATGACGGACTATCAGCGCGGCCGGGTGCTCACCTTGTTCGATCCGGAGCGCGATCCCCAAGGCGCCGGCTGGAACATCATCCAGTCGAAAACCGCCATCGGCTCGGGAGGATTCTTCGGCAAGGGGCTCGGCAGCGGCACGCAGAGCCAGCTCGACTTCCTGCCGGAACGCGAAACCGACTTCATCATCGCAGTGATCGGCGAGGAGCTCGGGCTCTTGGGCGTTTTGGTGGTGGTGCTGTTGTACCTGCTGGTGGTGGCGCGCTGCCTATACATGGCGACCGAAGCGCGGGACAACTTCGGGCGCCTGTTCATCGGCGGCTTCACCATCGTGTTCGCACTTTCGGCCTTTGTTAACATCGCGATGGTGTCGGGGCTCCTGCCCGTTGTGGGGCTGCCGTTGCCCCTTGTGAGCATGGGAGGCACCTCCACGCTGGTGGTGTTGGGCGCATTTGGCGTGGTGATGGCAATCCACAGCGCCGGGCAGCAGGCGACGGTCCGGCCAAGGGGCTGAATGCCAGCGAGCCGGGTATGAAGACAGGACCCTCGATGACAAGTCGTAGCCAGATGGCACCCGTGACCGACCCTTCGCACCATTCCTCTCAAATGCTCGTCCGCCTCCTCCCCGTTTTCTCCCGTGCAAGGAACCTGTGCGCCCTAGCAGCCTGTCGGACTTCGGACCGCGCAAGCCGGCCGAATGCCGACGGGATTCGAGGACGGCTTGGGCTGGGGCAAGAAGCGTTGCCGAAGGCAGCGGTTCTTGTGGCGCTAACGGGCGCGTTGGCAGTTCGCTGCGCGAACTGGTGGCCGCGGGGAATGGCCATACTCGCAACCGCCCTTGGCCTTCTCTGGCAGGGGGCGGCTCTCGCGGAAGGCTATGTCGAACGCGAAGACGTTCGCGCCTATCTCGACTCCGTCGCCTCGCGCTACGGCTTCGATCGCGACTGGCTCGCTTCTGTCATTGCCGACGCATCCCATCAAGAGAGCATCATCGCGGCGATTTCGCGCCCTGCCGAACGAGCGCTGGCATGGCATGAATACCGCAACATCTTCATCACCGAGCGCCGCATCGCCGGAGGCGTGCAGTTCTGGAATGCCAACCACGCCGCTTTGGACTCGGCGGCCGCGCGCTACAACGTACCGCCGCACATCGTCGTCGCCATCATCGGCGTCGAGACCAACTACGGCGGCAACACCGGCAGCTATCGGGTGCTCGACGCGCTGACGACCCTCGGCTTCGACTATCCGCGCCGGGCCGAATTCTTCCGCGGGCAACTGACGGAGTTCTTGCTCTTGGTGCGAGAAGAGGGCATGGACGCCAGCGCCCTCATGGGTTCCTATGCCGGCGCGATGGGGCTCGGACAGTTCATCCCGTCGAGCTACCGCACCTTTGCGGTGGATTTCGACGACGACGGCATTCGCGACATCTGGAACAACCGCACCGATGCCATCGGCAGCGTGGCCAACTACTTCGCCGAGCACCGCTGGAAGGGGGCGCCGGTGATCGCCTTCAAGGTGGATTCGCCCCCTGCCAATGCCACCGAACTGGTCGATTCCGACCTCAAGCCCACCCGCACGGCCGGGGATCTGCGCGCCCTTGGCATCGCCGTGCCGGCCCAGGTGAGCGACGACGAACCGGCGAGCCTGCACCGCTTCGAGGCGGCCGACGGGGTACAATACTGGGTGGGCCTTGGCGACTTCTACGTCATCACGCGCTACAACCACAGCCGCATGTATGCCCTCGCCGTGTTCGAGCTGGCCGAAGCCATTCGCGAACGGCGCGAGAGCTCGGGGGCCGGCACGTGACTGAGCCCTCAGCACTGGCAAACAGAAGTTCCGCGCCAGCGGAACTTCCAACGCGCCCGCAAGGGCGCGCGAGCGCGGGGGGCCTCCCCTCGCAAGAGGAGCCCGTCGCCCGCGCACTTGTAGCGCAATCGAGGGCGGGACACGGCACGGTCACCTTCAGACTGCGGCGTGCGGCTTGGCTCCTACTCCCGATGTTTCTCGCGGCTTGTGTCGGCCAGGCGCCCGTGACGCGGCCCGGTACAGAGCCGACGATTCCGCCGTCGCAACTGCCGGACGGCCCGCCGGCATCCCCGCCACCGGGGCTCGAACAGCAGCCGAATCCGACCGTCACCCACGAGACGCCGCTGCCGTCGAAGAGCCGCCCCTACGAGGTGTTCGGCGAACGCTACGAGGTGCTCGAAAGCGCCGACGGCTATGTTGAGGAGGGCTTGGCGTCTTGGTATGGCACGCGCTTCGACGGCCTCGCCACCGCCACGGGCGAGGCTTACGATGTCTATGAACTCAGCGCCGCGCATCGTTCGTTGCCGCTGCCTTGCTGGGCCCGGGTGACGAATCTCGCCAACGGCAAGTCCACCATCGTACGCGTCAACGACCGGGGCCCGTTTCACCCGAGCCGCATCATCGATCTGTCGTATGCGGCGGCGGTGAAACTCGGCTTCGCCGACGCCGGCACAGCCAGGGTTCGGGTCGAGACCGTGACGCCGGCGGATTTCCTGCCGCGCCCACCACCGCGCTACTTCGTCGAAGCCGGACCCTTCGTGGACTTCGCGAGCGCCGCCGGCAGCGCCGATGCGATCACCGCCATCGCGGACACGAAAGCCATGGTGGCTCGGGCTCGCGATGTCTTCCTGGTGCGAATCGGCCCGCTGCCGAACCGAACCGAGGCGGAGA
>VXPR01000573.1 GCA_009839405.1 Gammaproteobacteria bacterium | reverse complement strand
AACCACCCACCCCCCCGCTCCCCCGCGCCGCCCCGGCTTCGGCGGCGGGGGGGGGGGGCCCCGGGGCCCATCACACCCCCCCCCCCCCCCCCCCCCCCCCCCCCCCCCCCCCCCCCGCGACCGCATCCTCGGCACGATGCACGACTTCGGCCTGATCGGCGAACGGGAGTACCAGGCGGCGCTTGCGCGGGACATTGGCCTCGCCGCCACGCGCCGCGCCGGACGCTACTACCCGGCCTTCTTGCGCATGGTTCGCCGGGAACTCACCGACGACTACGACGCCGCCACGCTCGGCGGAGAGGGGCTGGCGATCTACACGACACTTGCGCCGCGCATTCAGGATGCCGCCCAAGCCGCCGTCACGGAGACGCTGGCCGAGATCGAGCGCAACCGGGGCATGGACGAGGGCGCTTTGGAAGCCGGCATGGTGGTGCGCGGCAGCCAGACCGGTGACATTCAAGCCATCGTTGCCGGACGCGTGGCCGGGCGCTACGGCATGAACCGTGCCGTCAGCGCCCGGCGTCAGGTGGGTTCCGCCATCAAGCCGCTGGTGTATCTGATGGCGCTCGAATCTGGCCAGTACGACCTCGCCTCGCTCATCGAAGATCGCCCGGTGACCCTGGACGTGCCGGGCTACGGCAACTGGTCGCCGCGCAACTTCGACCGCGAGTATCGCGGCCCGGTGCCGCTGGTGCGCTCGCTCGCAGACTCGCTCAACGTGCCCACGGTGCGGCTCGGCATGAGCCTTGGCATCGAACGGGTGGCGCATCGCGTGGAGGCGCTCACTGGTGTCACAGCCCAAGCGTTTCCGTCGCTGCTGCTCGGCGCCGTGCAGCTATCGCCCATGCAGCTCTCGGAGCTGTACGCGGTGTTCGCAAGCGGCGGCTTCACCACCCCGGCGAAGACCGTGCTGGCGGTGGTGGACGCGACCGGCGAGCCGTTGTCTCGCTATCCGATTCGGGTCGAGAGCGCGGTGGAACTCGAACACGCCGCCACCCTCACCCGCGCCCTGCAAATCGCCATGACCCATGGCACCGGCAAACGCTCCCCCCACGCCGACCGCGGCGTTGCCGGCAAGACCGGCACCTCCAACGACTACCGCGACAGTTGGTTTGTCGCCTATGGCGCAAGGCACCTGAGCGTCGTCTGGATAGGCCGCGACGACGGCGGCAGCCACCAACTGACCGGCACCGCTGGCGCCCTGCGCGTGTGGAACGCCTTCGCCTCCAACATCGACCTCGAACCCGCCCTGGCCGCCCCCGACAATGCCACCATCGAGTACGAGACGGGGCTCCTGGCCGATTACGGCTGCGGCAACATCGTGTCCATCCCGATAGCCGACCCTCAGCGGCTGCGAGCGAAATCGGGCTGCCGTTGACCCGCACGGAGTCGCAAGGCGCTCACATGGAGCAAATCACGCAACCCTATGGTCCTTGGCGGCCTTCTTCGTAGGGGACGGGCTTGTCCCGTCCGTGCCGAGTTCTCGAAGCGTCAGAAGCAGTCGCAGCAACTGCCAACGCGCCCGTCAGGGCGCGCCGGGACAAGCCCGTCCCCTACAGGCCCTCGACCCGTCCGGGCGAAGTCGCGGACACGCCCTCACCGGCGAACTTGACAACGTTGTCCTTCTTGCCCTATACAGTGCACTGACAACGTTGTCACCCGCGGTGACGCGGTGCCGAACAGAGGCGAATTCGGCGCCGTCACAGGTGCGCTTTTGCGTGGCTGGCTGCGGGATGCGAAGGAGAGGCGGATGCCAAGCGACGTGTTCCGGAAAACCCCGATTGCCTCGGCTGTTTCGCTCGCCATTGCCGGCGCTCTCGCTTCCGCGCAGCACGCTGCCGCGCAGGAGCAAGGGCAGGCCGCTGGTGCGGACGATGCCGCGATGCCGGGGCCGCTCGAAGAGGTGATCGTGGTCGGGTTCCGTCAGAGCCTGAAGAAGTCGATGGACCTCAAGCGCAATCGCGACGGCGTGGTGGATGCCATCACCGCCGAAGACATCGGCGACTTCCCTGACAGCAACCTCGCCGAATCGCTGCAACGCATCACTGGCGTCTCCATCGACCGCGAACGCGGCGAAGGGGCGAGGGTGACAGTGCGAGGGTTCGGGCCAGACTTCAATCTCGTGCTCCTCAACGGTCGGCAGATGCCCACGGCCAGCGGCCTGGGGCGTTCCTTCGACTTCGGCAATCTCGCTTCCGAAGGAATCAGCGCCGTGGAGGTGTACAAGAGCGGCCAGTCCGACGTTCCCACCGGCGGCATCGGCGCGACCATGAACGTGCGCACCACGCGCCCGCTCGATTCCCCCGGCATGAACTTCACCGCGGCAGGCAGCGGCCTGCACGACACCTCCACCGACGACGGCAGCGGCTTCACGCCGGAGATTTCGGCACTCTTCTCCAACACCTTCGCCGACGACACCGTCGGCATCGCCCTCTCCGCCGTGCGCCAAGACCGCAACAACGGCGCCAACACGGCCAGCGTCGGCGGCTGGCGCACGTTCCCCGGCGAAGTGGACAACTGCTGGTGCGGCGCTGGGCCTTCGGAATGGGGCGGCATCCCTCCGGCTGGCGATGCGAACCAAGTCAACCGCCCCGGCCCCGGCGACCTCTACTCCGTGCCCCAGAACATCGGCTACGAACTCGCCGAGTACGAGCGCCTGCGCACCAACGGCCAGCTCACGCTGCAATGGCAGGCTGCGGAAACCGTGGTCGCCACCCTCGACTACACCTTCTCGGAAGTGGAGCTCGATCGCACCTACAGCAACCTCTCCGCCTGGTTCAACTTCGGCGCGCAAGAGACGATGAGGACCGACGGCCCGCACGCATCGCCCCGCATCAATACCGAG
>VXPR01000292.1 GCA_009839405.1 Gammaproteobacteria bacterium | reverse complement strand
GTTTCTCGGAGGGGGGGCCGCCTGCGGGCTGTGCAGAGGCGCTAGTCCGCGCTAGAGCGCCCTGACGGGGCGCGTTGGTAGCTCTCTGCGCGAACTGCTTGCCTTCGGCAACGTACTTCGAGAGCTCGCCTCAACGTCCCGTTACGCGACGTGTTGCGTCGCGAAATCGTCTCGACTGTTCAGGGCTACCCCGCAGCTTGCGGTTGTGGTCGAGCTCCAGCGCCTCCGCCTCGCCAGAAAGCGTGGCGGCGTCGATCACCGCCTTGGACGCCTGCACTGCCGCCGGCGAGTTGGCGGCGATTTGCGCCGCCATCTCCAGAGCAGCCGGCATCAGCTCATCCGGTTCGTGAATCGTGCTGACAAGCCCCCACGCATGCGCTTCAGCCGCGTCGAAGCGCCGCGTGGTGTAGATGAGCTCCTTCGCCTTGGCCGCACCCACCAAGCGTGGCAATGCGGCGGCAGCCACCACGAGGCCGTACTCAGCGCCAGGCAGGCGGAAGGTTGCTGTCGTCGACGCCAAGCGAATGTCGCAGCCGATGGCGAGATGCGCGCCACCGCCATAGCAATAGCCGTTCACCGCAGCGATCACGGGGCAGGACATCGCCGCGAGGGCCGCATAGGCATTTCCGGCCGCGCCGGTGGGCTGCTTGGTGGCAGGTGGCGATGTCGGGGTGCGGGAAGATGACGGCTCGACGCCGGAAACTTCGAGCATGTCGGCACCGGCACAGAACGCCTTGCTGCCGGCGCCTGTCAACACAACCACGCGCACGTCGTCGTCCGCCTCGGCAGCCTGCAGCGCTTGCGCCAGCCGCCCCACGAGGGCGCGGTTCAGCGCGTGGTGGCGGCGTGGCCGGTTGAGAGAGAGCACCAGCACATGCTCCAAGCGTTCTTCGAGCACGAGTTCGGCAGGGTCTTCGCGGGCGGCATCAGTCATGGGTTCGCTCTTTAGAAGGGCATCAGCCCTTCTTGTCGGGGATGGGCATGGGAAAGGGCGTGATGTTGCTGCCCTTGCTGTCGGTGATCTTGGCGGTTCCCTCCTTCTCCACCTCGTCGATGCGGATCACCGCATGCATCGGGATGTAGGTGCGCTGCACGCTCTCGAACTCGGTGCGCAGCTTGTCCTCGCTCGGATCGATCACCATCTTCGATTTCTCCCCGAAGATGTAGTCCTCGATCTCCACGAAGCCATAGAGGTCGCTCTGGTAGATCGAGTGTGCGTACACCTCGTAGATCTGCCCGTGGCTGTGGAAATAGATACGGTAGATGTGGCTCTTGTCGTCGCTCATTGTCGCTGCCGCCTCGGCTTGGCTTGGCGCCATTTACCGGCAATGCCCGGCATTTTTCAAGCGGTCATATACTTGCCCACCGGTCGCGCACCACCTGTCCATACCGCGAACAGCGGAAGCGAGGCATGAAGCTCTACGTCAAGACCCACGGCTGTCAGATGAACGAGTACGACTCGGCACGCATGGCTGATCTGCTCTCCGAGAGCGAGTCGGCGGCGTTGGTGGATGCACCGGGAGAGGCGGATGTGCTCTTGCTGAACACCTGCTCCATTCGCGAGAAGGCGCAGGAGAAGGTGTTTCACGAACTCGGCCGCTGGAAGGCGCTGAAGCGCGCCCGGCCCGGTGTCGTCATCGGTGTCGGCGGCTGCGTGGCGAGCCAGGAAGGCGCCGCTATCGCCGAGCGGGCGCCGTACGTGGACGTGGTGTTCGGGCCGCAGACCCTGCATCGCCTTCCGGAGCTCATAAGCAGCGCGCGCTCCTCGAAGGCACCGGTGGTGGACGTGAGCTTCCCCGAAATCGAGAAGTTCGACCGTCTGCCAGAGCCTCGGGCGGAGGGCCCGTCCGCGTTCGTTTCGGTGATGGAGGGGTGCAGCAAGTACTGCAGCTTCTGCGTCGTGCCCTACACGCGCGGCGAGGAGGTGAGCCGGCCGGTGGCGGACGTGATGCGCGAGGTGACGGCGCTCGCCCGCCAAGGGGTGCGCGAGATCAACTTCCTCGGGCAAAACGTGAATGCCTATCGCGGTGCCATCGACGGCGATCGGGCGGACCTCGCCGAACTCATCGCCTACACCGCCGAGGTGCCGGGCATCGATCGAATCCGCTTCACCACCTCACACCCGGTGGAGTTCTCGGACACGCTGGTGGAGGCGTATCGCGACATTCCGGAACTCGTCAGCCACCTGCATCTGCCGATCCAGTCCGGCTCCGACCGGGTGCTGGCGATGATGAAGCGGGGGCACACGGCGCTCGAGTACAAATCGAAGATCCGCCGCATTCGGGCGGCGCGGCCGGACATTCACCTTTCCACGGACCTCATCGTCGGCTTTCCTGGCGAGTCCGACCGCGACTTCGAGGCGACCCTCGATCTCGCATGCGAAGTCGACTACGACATCTCCTTCAGCTTCATCTACAGCCCTCGCCCCGGCACCCCGGCCGCTTCGCTGCCGGACCCGACGCCGATGGCGGTGAAGAAACACCGGCTGGCGATCTTGCAGGATCAGCTTCGGCGGCAAGCCGCCGCGCACGCGGAGGCGATGGTTGGAACGACCCGCACGTCGCTCGTGACAGGGCCCTCAAAGCTCGACCCAGGTCAGTTGCAGGGCCGCACCGAGGACAACCGCGTCGTCAACTTCCGCGCCGGGCGGGACCTCATCGGCGAGTTGGTGCCGGTGACCATCACCGAGGCCCTGCCGAACTCCCTGCGGGGCGAACTGCCGGCCGCCTAGCGCGTGAGCAAGGCGGGCCTCCGGAGGGAAGCAGAAGGCCCCCTCCAAAGGCACGGCACGGCGAAAGTCCGACAGGCTGTTCGACCAACGTTGACACGCGGGGGAACACCGCTATTCT
>VXPR01000251.1 GCA_009839405.1 Gammaproteobacteria bacterium | reverse complement strand
CGCCTATCCTTGGCGCGGGCTGATGATCGACGTGGCGCGCCACTTCATCCCGCTGCCGGCGCTTAAGAGAACCCTTGACGCCATGAGCCTCGCCAAGCTCAACGTGCTGCACCTGCACCTCACCGACGATCAGGCCTTCCGCTTGCGCAGCGAAGCGCATCCGGAACTCGCGAGCGCCGAGGCGTGGGATGCGGCCGAACTCAACGAACTCGTGGCCTACGCCGCCGACCGAGCCATCCGCATCGTTCCGGAACTCGACATGCCGGGGCATGTAACGAGCTGGCTGGTGGCGAGGCCTGAGTGGGGGGCCGGCGCCGCTCCCGGTCCGAGCCGGCGCTTTGGCGTTCACGAAGCCTGCCTCGATCCAACCAGTCCCGCCGTGCTGCGAGCAGTCGAAACCCTATTGGGCGAACTTGCCGACATCTTCCCCGACCCCTTCTTGCACTTCGGTGGCGACGAGGTGAACGGGACCTGGTGGAACGCGCACGAAGGCGTCCAGGCGCTGATGCGGAGCCAGGGCTTTAGGGCCGCCGACGTGCAAGCCGACTTCAACCGCAAGCTGACGACCATCATCCGGCAACTCGGCCGGCGCCCCCTGGCTTGGGACGAAGCACTCCATCCTGCCCTCGCGCGCGACACGGTGATTCAGGCCTGGCGCGGCAACCACGCGCGCGACGCCGCCCTTGCCGCCGGTTTCGATTGCGTGCTGTCCGCGCCCTACTACCTCGACCTCTTCTACCCCGCATCCTTGCACCACTGCTTCGACCCCGGCGGCGACCTCGCCGCAGCCGAGGACCGCCTGCTCGCTGACGACCGCACAAGGCATGTGCGGGAAGGCCTGCAATGGATGGCCAGGTTCGCGAGCTTCCCCGCACTACCGGCCGCACCAGCCGGTGGGGAAGGGCGAGTTCTCGGCGGCGAGGCTTGCCTGTGGTCGGAACTGGTGGACGAGGGTTGCCTCGACAGTCGACTTTGGGGCCGGCTTCCGGCCATCGCCGAGCGATTCTGGTGCGGTTCGGAGGCCCAGGAGGCCGGGCTCCTCGAACGCACGGCGGCGTTCCGGCAGAGCTTGGCGCGGCAGCGGATCGCGCCAGAGGACGCGGGGACTCGGCGGCGCGCATTTCCCGAACTCGCGCCCATCGAGCCGCTGGTGGAAATGCTGGAACCGGTGAAATGGTACCGCCGCCTGCTCGGAGCCGCGTTCGAACGCCGCGTCAGCGGCCTTGGCGAAAGCGGCGTGGCGCGGCCCTACGACGCGGACACGCCCCTGAATCGCCTGGTGGATCATCTGCCCCCGGAAAGCCTGGCTTCACGCCGGGCGGAGGCCGAACTCGATGCCGGGGGCGACATGCAACGCTGGATCGAGGGCTGGCGGCGCCAGCGTGAGGCAATCTCGGAGTTGGCCGAGGTGGATGCTGGACTTCGAGACGCATCTCGCGCGCTCGGGGAGCTCGCGGACATCCTGGACGATGGCGATGGCAGCATGGCTGCGGAAGAACTGGACGCCTTGGCCGGCCCCTTCGGCGAGTACCTGCTGCCGCTAGCCCATGCCGTCGCCCGACGCCGACGCTGAGGCGATGCTGGCGCGCTGGCCAGGCGCGGCCGGCCCGGTAGCCCGCCTGCCAAGCGGTCACATCAACGAGACTTGGCAGACGGATGCCCACATCCTGCAGCGCATCAACGACCACGTGTTCGTGGCGCCGACCGCGCTCATGCGCAACCTCGGCCGAGCGATCGCGCACGACGCCGCGCTGACCGGTCGCCGGCTGCTTGTGGCGCCGCTTGCCAACGCCGAGGGCGACGCATGGTCCGTGGACGCCGACGGCGGCATCTGGCGCCTGTTCCCTCGCCTGCCGTCGCGCTCCTTCGACGTCTTGCCGGAGCATCTGCTTGGCGCAGCCGGCGGCGCCTTCGGCACCTTCCTCGCCCGCTTCGCCACCTTCGACGCCGGCTCCCTCGAAACCGCCATCGACGGCTTTCACGATCTCCCCCGCTACCTCGCGCGCTTCGATGCCTTGCCGAAGGGCGAGGCGCAAGCGGAGGCCGCCGCCATCGATCACCTGCGCGAATGCGTGTCCGCGACGGGGACGGCGCCGCCGCGCCATGCCATCCACGGCGACTGCAAGGTGAACAACCTGCTGTTTCACCCCCAACGCGACGACGTGGCGGCCATCATCGACCTCGACACCCTCATGCCCGGCGATCCGGCGTGGGACTTCGGCGACCTGGTGCGCTCGACCAGCGCCGGCAACGAGCGACCGTCCGATCTCAGCTTCTCCCTGCCCCGCTTCGAGCGCCTGGCAAGGGGCTTCCGAGCCACCTATGGCCCCTTCGACAGCCCGCGCCACTTCGCCGCCGCCCCCGCCTACATGAGCCTGATGCTCGCCGTCCGCTTCCTCACCGACCACCTTGAGGGCGACCACTACTTCCGCGTCGCCGAGCGCGGCGAAAACCTCACCCGCGCCCATTCCCAACTAGCCCTCACGACCCTCTTCACCGAACACCAAGACGCCATGACCCGCATCCTGGAGGCCCCCTGAGCTAGGAGGGCAAGCGCCGTAGAAAACGGCGCTTGCCCTAGGCGGAGGGTGCGTAAGCGAACCCGTAGGCGCGCGCTCGTAGTGCACTAGCGCGCCCTAGCGGGCGCGTCGGCAGTTCGCTCGCGCGAACTGCTGGCCTTCGTGCTCGCGTTCGCTCGCAGCTACGGCTAGCAGCCTGTCGCACCTCACCGCTGCGCGGCGAAGTCCGACAGGCTGCTAGCGCGGACTAGTGCCTCTGCACACCCCGCGACATCCCCCTTCCGAGAAACGGCGAGGAACGCCGTTTCTCGACTCCCCCGCCAGGGGGGGGGGGG
>VXPR01000162.1 GCA_009839405.1 Gammaproteobacteria bacterium | reverse complement strand
GCGGTCGCACCCCCACCGCGGGCGGGGTCGATCGGGCTTTTTCGGCGGGGTAAAAACGGGGGGTGGTGGTCCTATTGTCGTGTCGAATTCAAGACGGGCGGGGACAACCCCCGCCCCTACGAGGCCCGTGCCGAATCCATCGATGCGTTTCGCCGCTTCCTCGTAGGAGACGGGCTTGTCCCGTCCCGGCGCGCCCTGCCGGGCGCGTTGGCAGTTCGCTCGCGCGAACTGCTGTGCTTCGATGGAGTTGATCGGTGCGTTCGATGCGGGCGGGGACAAGCCCTGGGACAAGCCCCGTCCCTACGGGGAACTGGCTGCTGTTGGGCTGACGTCGAGTGATGCTCGGGATCACGCCTGGCCGGCAAGCCGCCTATCCGGCTCAGCACCGCACCTTGACGTCATTGCTGAGGTGGCTAGTGTCGGAGGTTGGTCGTGTGGAGGCTCAGCAGAGTGTGCGGTCGTACGGCGCTGTTGCTCGTATCTGCCCTTTGCACGCTAGGAGCAGTTGCCGGGTGCGTGCAGATCGTGCCAAAGGAGCCACCAAACCAACTGTCGTCGCACGCCTACGCCGAGGACTTCGACGCGGCGTGGACCTTCATCCGAGACACCTACGCCTACTTCGACCCCCATGCGGTGGACTGGGAACAGGTGCGCGCCCTGTTGCGTCCACGCGTGGCCGAGGTCCGCGATCGCACTGAATTCATCAGCCTGCTCGAGGAGCTCGTCGAGCATTTGTGCGACCACCACGCGCACCTGGGCACTAACACAGCGTCCTCGCCGCGGCTCGTGCCGAGCGGCGCGGACCTCTGGGCGGCACATCGACTGGGCAACGCGGTAATCACTGACGTGCGTTCCGGGTCGGACGCAGAGGCTTCGGGGCTTCGGCCCGGAATGCTGATTGTGTCGATCGGTGGGTCGCCCGTAGCGGCAGCCGTCGACGGCCGGTTGCCCCGCGCCGTTGCGCGCAACCATGTCGCCGCACGCGACTGGGCGCTCCGAACGCTATTGGCCGGGCACCATGGCGCCTCTGTGCACGTGGAAGTGCAATCCGGAAAGGGACGTCTTGCCATCTCTTACGACCCGGGGCAGTGGAGTCGCCCGGAAGCGCCCTTGACCGCCGCGCGTCTGGATGCCGACATGGGTTACGTCAGGCTGCACGACAGCTTGGGCCATAGGGCCTTGATCCCGGCTTGGGACGCAGCGCTGGCGCGCCTTAGGGAGAGCGACGGGCTGATTCTCGACCTCCGCGACACGCCGGGTGGTGGGGATGCGGCCATTGCACGCCCGTTGCTGGGCCGTCTGGTGTCGTCCGTGCTGCCGTATCAGCGCCACGTAAGGCCCGACCCCAGCCGTCCCGGCTCGCAACGAGCATGGACGGAGAAAGTGAAACCGCGGGGGCCGTTCACTTACGACAAGCCAATGGCCGTGCTGGTGGGCCGGTGGACTGGAAGCATGGCGGAAGGCGTTGCCATCGCCCTTGACGGGATGAAGCGTGCGGATGTGTTCGGGTCGCCAATGGCCGGACTTCGTGGCGCAATCGAGAGCCTTACCCTCAAGCACAGCAAAATCCCGGTGCGCGTACCCGCCGAGCGGCTCTACCACATCGACGGCACGCCGCGTGAGGCGTTTATGCCGCCATTCCCAGTCGAGACGAGGCCGAGCAGCGACGCCGTTATCATCGCCGCTGTCGAGTGGCTGCTGCGCGAGTAGCTGAGTGCCCATCAAGGTGACGCTTCGCGCGCTCTGGTGAGGCCCCATGCGCCGTCGTCGAGGTCATGCAGGGCGAGTTCGCGATCAGCCAAGCGGCGGCTTCCGAGCACCTCAGGGTGTTGCGGGATCGCGGGTTCGCCAGCGTGAGCATCCACGGTGCCCGCCGCATCTATGCCTTGGTCGCGCACCCGTTGCCGGAAGTCGTTGCCTGGCTCGAGCCGTTCCGCCGGTTCCGGGAACCGAAGCTCGAAGCGCTTGCCAAGGAGGTTTTCAAGGGGCGAGCAGAGCTGCGGTCGAAGATGCTCGGGTTCACGCCCGCACCTGGTTTGGGCCCGACCCCGACTTCGACCGAATCAACAGCGACGAAGTCACCAGGGTGGAGACCCGGTAATGCGGTGGCCGCATTTGCGGTCAGGTGCTCACGGGTGACTTGGGAACGTAGAAGAAGCCGCGGCCCCGACTTCCGGCCCGGAAAAGGTAACTATACGCGACCAGGGCGCATTTGGTTTCCTTTTCGGAGGAAAAAAGGAAAGTCGGGCGCGGTTGGTCCGAATGGGTTTCGTTTATCTCCGTGACAAGAGGGAGCATCTTGCCGAGTCGTGCGGTTCCGACACTCTCCGACACACAAAGGCCCGCCCAGGACGAAGTCCGACAGGACTCCTAGTCCGGCTCGCCCAGAGGCCAGGAGAACGGTTTGGCACACTTGCCATTGACACTTGCCAAGAGTGCTTACTCGGTAATCACCACTCCCGCTTGCTCCCCAGCATCGCGCACGTCTCGGAGGAACGAGGCGTCTGTCCCATCGCGGGCGCTGACGGCTTGGAGGTCGGCTTCCGTCGTGCGGCCACCGAAGAACAACACTGCCGAGTCCGGATCGCATCGGCGTGACGTCCAGATCAAGCCCTCCACATCCTCGAATTGATCGTGAATTGCCTTGGCCCATCGCGCGGTGGTCACGTACTGCTTGGGCGGCCCCCAGACAAGGGCGGAAGCGACTCGCCACTTGAGAAGTGCCGGGGCACGCAGGCTGGCCAGTCGCAAGTCCCTGCGAAGCTGCAACACGGTGTGCTGGCGGGCTTCGACGCTGCTTCGCGGTAGGGTTTTCCGTCGCGCCTCAAGTGGGATGTCGTGGAACAGCATCTCCAAGATCGTC
>VXPR01000265.1 GCA_009839405.1 Gammaproteobacteria bacterium | reverse complement strand
CCCCCCCCCCCCCCCCCCCCCCCGCCCCCCCCCCCCCCCCCCCCCCCCCCCCACGACCACCCCCCCCCCCCCCCCCCGGCCCCCCGCCGGGACGGGACAAGCCCCGCCCCTACGAAGCCCAGAAACTGCGGGCATGCGTGATGGCATCCCGGGCGCGGATGCGCTGCGGTTGCCAGTGGCCGGGGAAGAATTCCGCAAACCCGGACTGCGTGAAGCGGGGGTCCACCAGCAGCACGAGGCCCCGGTCTCCTGGCCCGCGCACTACCCTGCCGGCAGCCTGCACCACCCGCGTCATCGCCTCTTGCCGATAGCCCACCGCATGGCCGTCGAAGCCCCGCGCCGCCGCGGCGCGTGCTACCAGGTCTCGGCCGAGAGACTTGGGGGCAAGCCCCGGCCCCACCACGATCACTCCATCGAGCGCTTCCGGTGGATAGTCCACCGACTCCGCAAACAGCCCGCCCATGACCACGAATGCAACCCGAACGCGATCGTCACCGGCAGCCTTGATCCTGCCCAACCAGTCGATGAATGCCGCGCGCTCTTCCAGATCCATCGTCCGTTGCTGGCAGCGGGTGGCCGGGTCCATTTCATCAATCTGACTCAAGCAAGCTGCGAACGCCGCGTGGGCTTGCTCCGCGTAGCTGAACGACGGGAACGCCACCAGATAGCCGCCGGGGTGAGCCAGCGTCACGTCTCGGATGAGCCTCGCCAGACGAGGCAGTGTCCGGTCACGGTCGCGGTAGTAGGTGGAGATGTCGACCACCGCGAACAGGCCAAGACCGTCAGCACGCCCCGGCACTGCCACCGCTGGGGCATCCGCGCCGAACCCCTGCACCTCCTGATAGGTCGCCTGCGGTCGAAACGAGCCGGACATGCGCACGCTGCCGTGGAAGTCGCCAAGCCGCGTGCGGATGTGGGTTCCGGGCGCGGCACACACCAGTTCGACTTCCAGGTTCCGCCCCTGCCAGCGCGCAACCCACGCAAAGTCGTTTTCGTCCCCCGCTTCCCTCGCACGCGCCGCCCATTCCGACGCCAGGCGCAATCGCGCCAAGTCGAACCATGCGTCCTGCGCCGCACCGCCGTGTGTCAGTTCCACCCCCGGCGAGCCGTCGTGCAGCAGGCGGTCGATGGCGCGAAGCAACGCGGCGGGCGGCTCGATTTCCCGCTCCCCCTCAACGCGCCCCTGCGCGGCTCCGAAGACTTGGCGTGCGAGCGAGGCAAGCGCCCGATCCACCGAGCGCAGGCCCGGCAGTGCACCGGCCGCGCCAACATGCTCGTGCGAGCCGGAGCATTCCTTGAGCGCGTCCTTCACCGCCCGCCGCGAGAGCGTTGCACCGAGCATGTCGCGCACCCGCTCCCCCAAGCGATGCGCCTCGTCCACCAGCAGCGCCGCGCGCGGGAACGTCGGCGTTTGCAGCCGCGCCAGTCGCACCACTGGATCGAAGACGTAGTTGCAGTCGCCGACGATCGCATCCGACCAGGCCGCAGCGTCCACCGAGAGCTCGAACGGACATACCCGATGCGCCCGCGCCACCTCTTCCACCGCCGCCCGATCGACCACGCCCCGAGCGAGCAAATCGTCCCGCGCGGCCGGCATCCGGTCGAAGTAGCCGCGCGCAAACTGGCAAAGATCGGGATCGCAGGGCAGTTCCGGGTTGAAGCATATGCGCGCCTTGGCGGTCACCGTGACGGTCGAGACACGGGCGCCGGCGTCTGCCAAGTCGCCAAACGCCCGCTCGAAGGCCCCCTGTCCGGTGGTGCGGGAGGTGAGCACGACCAGCCGATCCACCTTTCCTTCCCCCAGCGCCTTGAAGGCCGGAAACGCCGCCGCCATGGTCTTGCCAGACCCAGTGGGAGCATCCACGAGCAAATGCTCTTCGTCCCGCCAGGCGCGATAGATGCGCCGCGCAAGCCCGTGCTGGTGACTGCGGAACTCGCTATATGGGAACCGGAGGGCCTTCAGCGACCTATCCCGCCGAGCGACTCGCATCGCCACCTGGGCAAGCCAGTCCGCATAGGCAGCGCAGGTGCGCTCCACGAATGCGGTCAGTTCGTCCGCGTCTGCCGGTTCCTCGAGCACCAGTTCCCCGGGCTCGTCTGGATGCAGGTAAATCAGCCGCAGCAGCTTCGGCGTCTCTCCGGCAAGTGCCAGCATCCCGCCATAGAGCTTCAGCTGCGCCAGATTCAGGTGTCCCTGGTGCTCGTGCAGCGCGCGCGCATCGACGCGGGTGGTCTTGATCTCCTCCACCACCCCCGCAGCGGCGTCCCAGCCATCCACGCGCCCGGCGACCTCGATGCCATGCCATTCGCCGGAAACAAGGAACTCGCGCCGATAGCCGTCGCCCCGATGCTTCTGCCACTCCTTCTGCCGCGCGATCCCCTCCTCCGCCAACGTCGCCTTCTCGTAGCGGTGGTGGATATCGCCGCACCGATGCACGAAAGTGGCAAGGTCGCGCACGCCGATGGCCCGGTTCAGCAGCCCTGCGAGGGAGTTCGCTGGGCGGGTGGTAGCGTTCACCCGTTCGTCGCGCTCGGATGCCTGAGCCGCAACACCCGCACGGGCAGCCCCTCCCGCTCCAGTGCGGCGATCCAAATGTGCTGGTTCACTTGCAGCCGATCCCCCGGGCCCTTCACCTCAACGAACTCATAGCTGCCGTCCGCATGGACGAGCGTGAGGTCTGGGAAGCCGGAACGCGCCTGATCTAGGTCGTCGGTGACGATGCGCAACAAGGCTCGAATGTCGTCTTCCGGCATGGCCTCGAACACCGCGGCCGCGGCCTCTGTGGGGAACCGGCGCCAATTGAACAGGCGGTTGGCGATCCCGCGGGCTTGCCGTTCAACCTCAGTCACATAAACCCATCTC
>VXPR01000401.1 GCA_009839405.1 Gammaproteobacteria bacterium | reverse complement strand
ACACTTCTAGTCGTCTCCGTGTCGGGGGCGCGGATTTGTTTATATCCGACTGGGGCGGGCCCGCAACATGCCGGGCGGCCGGGCGGCCGCGGGCGATGCAGGCGCCGATGGGCATGCCGTTGCCAAGTCCCTTGGCCGTGGTGATGACGTCCGGCAGGAGATTGCCGTGCTGGAACGCGAACAGCTTGCCGGTGCGGCCGTTGCCGGTCTGCACTTCGTCGAGCATGAGCAGCCAGTCGTTGGCATCGCACACTTCGCGCAAGTTGTCGAGATAGTCGCTCGAGGGGATCTGGATGCCGCCCTCGCCGAGCACCGGCTCGACGAACACCGCCACCACGTTCTTGTTGTTGGCGGCGATCTGGCGCACCGACTCGATATCGTTGAACGGTGCCCGCACGAATCCGGAAAGCAGCGGCTCGAACCCCGCCTGCACCTTGCGGTTGCCGGTGGCGGTGAGCGTCGCCATGGTGCGGCCGTGGAAGCTGCCGTCCATGACGATCACGTCCGGCGCCTTGATGCCGCGATTGTGGCCGTGCAGGCGGGCAATCTTCAGCGCTGCCTCATTGGCCTCGGCACCGGAGTTGCAGAAGAACACGTTGTCCATGCCGGACAGTTCAGTGAGGCGCGTGGCGAGGCGTTCCTGCGGGCCGATGAGGTAGAGGTTGGAGGTGTGCAGCAAGGTGTTCGCCTGTTCGCTCAGCGCCTTCGCCACCGCCGGATGGGCATGGCCCAGTCCGCAGACGGCGATGCCGGTGAGGCCGTCGAGATAGGCCTTGCCGGCCTCGTCGTAGACGTGGCTGCCTTCGCCCCGCACGAAAGACACGGGCAGGCGCCCGTAGGTTGGCATGATGGACGTCATCGGCTTCCTTCCCCCTTCCTTTCCTGTCCCGGTGCCCTTGCGCGCCAGGAAACTGCCTGCGAAAAAGAAACCGGGCAGCGATGGAGGGCTGCCCGGAAAAGCCGGCGAGCATAGCAGGTTTCGTTTTGGGTGGTGGCTGGTTCTTGCCTGTCTCCGTAGGGGCGACCCTTGTGGTCGCCCGTGCTGGCCACGCCAACGCTCTGTACACAACGCGGGCGACCACAAGGCCACCCCCCTCGACGACCAACACCCGTCCTGTTCAGTTTTCTACGTACGTTGAAGCGCTTCGCGCAGGCGGCGCAAGCCTTCGGCGAGCATTGCCTCGCCGCAGCCGAAGTTGAAGCGGGCGAAGCCTGGGGCGCCGAAGTCCTCGCCCGGCGAAAGGCCGATGCCGTGGCCTTCGAGCCAGGTGGCGGGCGAATCGTGTCCTAGTGCCGTCGCGTCGATCCAGGCAAGGCACGTCGCTTCCACGGGCGTGGCTTCGAGGCCGCCCAAGGCCCCCACGGCGTCTTCCACGGTGCGGGCATTGCCGGCCAGATAGGCGTTGACGGAGGCCAGCCAGTCCGATTCGTCGTTCCATGCTGCGGTCGCCGCCGCATAGGCGAGCGGCGACACGCCGGAGACGAAGCCGTGCATCGCGCTCTCGTAGCGGGCGCGGAGTTCAGGATCGGGAATCACGGCAACGGCGACGCCGAGGCCCGGCATGTTGTAGGCCTTGGTGGGTGCATGGAGGGTTATCGACCGCCGTTCGAGTTCCGGGTCGAGGCCAGCGATCGACAGGTGACGACTTTCCTTCGCCAGCAAGATGCCGCAATGGATCTCATCGCTCACCAGCAGGGCGCCGCTCGAGAGGATCAGCTCGGCGACGCGCTCGAGCTCGTCCTGCCCGTAGATGCGTCCGGTGGGGTTGTGCGGATTGCAGAACATGAGCGCCGAGCTGGCGTCGAGCGCCGCGGCTAGGTGGTCGAAGTCCATCTCCCAGCGGCCCGTCTGTCGGGCCAGCGGGGAACGGGTTTCGACAAGGCCAGCGTTGGCGGCAACGCGCAGGAACGGCGGGTACACGGGGGTCGGCACCACCACGCGCGACCCGCCGAAAGCGCGTGCGGCGACGTTGAAGCCGGGCACGACTCCCGGCAGCCAAACCAGCCAGTCGCGATGCACCCGCCAGCCGCAATGGCGCGCCACCCAGCCTTGGAAGGCAGCTATGGCGTCTTCGGGCGTGGTGGTGTAGCCGAGCACGGGATGGGCGAGACGGGCCTCTACCGCCTCGATGACGAACGGGGCGGTAGGGAGGTCCATGTCCGCGACCCAGAATGGCAGGATGTCCCGGCCGGCGTACTTCTCCCACTTGCTGCTCGAGGTGCCGCGGCGGTCTACGCCGTCGGCGAGCGCCTTGCTGATGGGGCTAGGGATGCTTCGGTTCATCCGCGCTACAATGCAAACGACCCAAGGCCAATGCAAGCGGCGGCGCGCGAGGAGACGCAATGAGCAACGAGACCATCGACACGATTCGGTCGCAGATTCAGGACAACCCCATCATCCTTTACATGAAGGGTTCGCCGCAGGCGCCCCAGTGCGGCTTTTCCGCGCAGACCGTGCAGTGCCTGATGGCGTGCGGCCAGCGCTTCGCCTATGTGGATGTGCTGAGCAATCCCGACATTCGGGCGACACTGCCGGAATTCTCGGATTGGCCCACGTTCCCGCAGCTCTACGTCGACGGCGAACTCGTGGGGGGCTGCGACATCATTACCGAGATGTACCAGTCCGGCGAACTTCAGCCGCTGGTGGAACAGGCTGGCGCCGCTGCGGCGAGCGAGTAACCCGGAGGGAGGGCGTTCTGCCCACTTTGGGGTAACTCGCTACGAGCTTGCGCCGTAGAAAACAGCGCTGGCGCGAAGGGGAGTGACAGGAGGGGCTTCGTTCGGAGGATTGTGGCGTACGGGCGTTGGGTCGGCGGGGGGGGGGGGGGGGGGCGGGGCGGGGGGGCGGGGGGAGGGGGGGGAGCGCGCGGGGGCGCGG
>VXPR01000050.1:2206-2890 GCA_009839405.1 Gammaproteobacteria bacterium | reverse complement strand
GACAAGCTCAGGGCGAACGGATGCCGTGCGAAACCCTCTCCCCAGGGAGAGGGGATCAGAGGCCCCCTTCTCCGTTGCTCGGCAATGGAGAGGGGGTTCAGGGGTGAGGTTCGGGCGGTCGTCCGGGGGCGGAATTCCGCTTCCCCATTGCCGGGCTTCACGCGCCCGCGCTAGCCTGCGGGCTCCATCGGGCCGAACCACCTGAGGGGTCGACGCCGGATGAACACGCAACTGGCCTACGCCGCCGTCGCCCGCTTCATTCGCGGCGTCGCGGTCGTCTTCCTGGTCGTGACGAGCGTCTTCATCCTCAGCCGGGCCACCGGCGACCCGATCAGCTATCTGGCGCCGATCGAGACGACCAGCGAGCAGATCGAGGAGTACAAGGACCAGCTCGGCCTGAACGATCCGCTGATCGTGCAGTACGGCCGCTTCCTCGCCGAAACCGCGCAACTCGACTTCGGCACGTCCTTCCGCGCCCACGTGCCAGCCACCGACGTGGTGACCGAGCGCATCGTCGCGACGGTCATGCTGGGCGTCGCGGCGCTGCTCTTCGCCTTCGCGGTGGGCGTGCCCATGGGCGTCGTGGCCCCGGGGGGCCGCCCGGGGGGGGGGGGGGGCTAAGCCCGGGGCGTGGGCCGGGGGGGGCCGGCCGCGGGCCCCCGAAGGGGGGGGGGGGGGCTGGAG
>VXPR01000050.1:0-2196 GCA_009839405.1 Gammaproteobacteria bacterium | reverse complement strand
GCCGTGCCCAACTTCTGGCTGGGCCTAATGCTGATCCTCTTCCTGGCGGTGAACTTCGACTTCTTCCCCACCGGCGGGCGGTCGGGCATCGGCAGCATCATCCTGCCCGCGATCACGCTGGGATCCTTCCCCGCCGCCGCGGTCATGCGCTTCACCCGCTCGTCGATGCTCGACACGCTTCAGCAGGACTACATCCGCACCGCCCGCGCCAAGGGCCTGCGCGAGCGCGCCGTCATCCTCAAGCACGCGCTGCGCAACTCCATGCTGGCCGTCGTCACCCTGCTCGGCCTGCAGGTCGGCTACATCCTCTCCGGCTCGGTCGTCGTCGAGACGGTCTTCGCCTGGCCCGGACTGGGCTTCCTGATCATCCAGTCGATCAAGGCGATCGACTATCCCGTCGTGCAGGCGGCCGTGATCATGACCTCCACCTGGATCATCTTCGTCAACTTCGTGGTCGACGTCTCCTACACCTTCCTCGACCCCCGCATCCGCACGGGAGTGAGCTGAGCCGTGGCCGTCGACGTCCCCATCCTGGCCGAGCCCGCCCGCCGCCGCCGCCGCTTCCGCGTGCGCTCGCCCAAGACGCTCGCGATCACGCTCACCCTGCTCCTGGTGTTCGTCTTCTTCGGAATCTTCGGTCCCACCCTCGCCCCCGAGGATCCCTACGCCCAGGACCTCATCGGGCGGATCCAGCCGCCGGTGTTCGACGGCGGCAGCTGGGATCACCCCCTGGGGACGGACCACTTCGGCCGCGACTACCTCAGCCGCCTGATGCACGGGGCCCGCATCTCCCTGCTCGCCATCGCGCTGATCATCCCCATCGCGACGGTGATCGGCTCGCTCCTGGGGCTGCTGGCCGGCTGGTTCGGGGGCTGGACCGGCCGCACCATCGGGGCGCTGGTCGACTACCAACTCGCCCTGCCGGGCATTCTCGTGGCCGTCTTCCTGGCCTCGATCTGGGGCCCCAGCCTGCTCAACGTCGTCATCGTGCTGGTCTTCGGGCTCTGGGCGACCTGGGCGCGGATCGTGCGCGGCGAGACGCTGGCCCTGCGGGAGCGGGAGTTCGTCATCGCCGCCCAAACCATCGGCGCCACCAACCTGCGCGTCATGGTGCGCCACATCCTGCCCAGCCTGATCAACGCCATCGTGATCCTGGCGACGCTCAACATCGCCACCGTGATCATCGCCGAGGCCGCGCTCAGCTTCCTCGGCGTCGGCGTCGAGCAGGACACCATCTCCTGGGGCGCGATGACCGCGCAGGGCCGCGACCTGCTCCGCACCGCCTGGTGGCTCGTCACGGTGCCGGGCATCGCGATCATCAGCGTCTCGCTGGTCGTCAACCTCTTCGGCGACTGGCTGCGCGACTACCTCGACCCGCAACTGCGCAACGTCCGCTGAGCGCTCCGCCCCGGCGCCGCCGTCCGGTCCCCGCCTCGCGCCGCCCGCGCGGTAGACTTGACGAGCGACGGACGGAAGGGGGGCAGGTGATGCGCCGGGACGAGACGCTGGCCCGGGAAGGCCCCTGGGGGAGTCCGTACTCGGAGGTTCTGGAGTACCTGAAGGAGCTGCTCGGCGACTCCGTGGACCTCGTGGTCGATAACGAGCTGCGCGCCGAGTTCCGCCCGCACGTCGAGAAGGACGCCGTGCATGTCTGAGCGGCGGTGGGACATCTACGTGCGTGACATGCTCCACTGCTGCAATGGGATCCTGATGCACACAGCTGGGCTCGACCGGGAACTGGTCTTCCGCACCAGGGTCGTTCTCGACGCGACGCTGTGGAATATCGCCATGCTCGGCGAGGCGGCCGGGAACGTCCCGAAGCCCGTTCAGAATGCGCACCCGGAGATTCCCTGGCGCACCATCATCAGTGCGGGGAACCGGGTCATTCACGGGTACGGGGACATCGATGAGGACGTCGCGTGGGATATCGTCAGCCACGAGATCCCAGAGTTGATCCCGCAACTGCGCGCCCTGCTGGAAGAGGCAGAGCGAGAGGGCGGGGCCGATCCCCCATAGACCCCGCGGCGTCGAGCAGGTCGGCGCACTTCCGCCCTACCCCTCGACCGACCCCGCCCGAACGAAAGGACGCCCGATGACCTGGCAACCAGAGGTCGATGAGATCCACCTGCGCCGGGCCCGGGGCCGCCACCGGGGGGGGGGAGGAGGGTGGGGGGATAAGAAAATAGAGGCGCCGCA
>VXPR01000279.1 GCA_009839405.1 Gammaproteobacteria bacterium | reverse complement strand
AACATGAACTGGTCGCCGTACTTGATCGCCCCGGCCGTGTTCTGCGCCGAGGCCAGCAGCAGCGTGTCGCGCATCGGCGAGCTCGTGCGCCGGTAGTCCTGCAGGGTGCACAGACCGATCTCCTGGTTGTGCGGGTCGTTGCCGTGCTTCGCCGCCGCCACGGCCAGCGTCTCGACCAGCGCGTCGCGGTCGTGGTCGCCGTCCAGGTAGGCCTGCGTCCAGTCGATGCTCTCATCCAGTTCCGTGGCGAGCAGCGCAGCCTCGAGCCGCCGCAGGATCTGCGGCCCCGACAGCCGGTCCGACCCGGCCGGCGGCAGCGGCCGCCGCGGCCCGTTCGCGACACCGTCGTTGGCGAAGATGCCGTCGCCCGAGCGGATGTGCCGCGCCGCCTGATTGATGAAGTTGGCCGCCACGAACAGCAGCTTCGTGCGGTGGGGATGGTCGAAGCGGTCGTAGAACCAGTTGACCATGTTGCAGTATTCCATCGTGTGCTGCGGCATCGAGAAGGCGTGCGGCGCGCGCGTCTCCAGCAGCACCCGCGCCGAGGCGATCTGGATCGCGTCCATGATCGAGCGCGACGACCGTCCCGCCCGCAGCAGCCCCACCAGCGGCTCGATGAAGTGCGCCTCGTCGCCGCGCATGATGGCGTGGATCAGCGACTCCGCCTCCGGCTCCGAGATCGGCGTCGTGTTGGCGAACAGGCGGCGGTCGGTGTCGGTCGCGACCGTGGCGGCCAGCGACGACTGCGGCGCCTCGTCCTCCAACTCGCTCAGCATGATCTGGCAGGCCGCCTCGAAGCTCGAATACCAGCGCGGGCCCACCGCCAGGTCGGGCACCGCCGCGTAGATCACGTGGCCCGCGTGCTCCCAGCCGATCGCCCGCCCCAGTTCGATCAACGACCGCTGCCGGTACGACTTGTGCCCTGTCGTGTACGACCGGTTCCAGATCATCCGGTCCTGCATGTCCATCAGCCCGGCGAACATCGTGTGCGCCAGCAGTTCCTCGCGCCGGCCCCACAACTCCCAGAGCCCCAGCCACAGCCGGTAGGCCTCGTCGACCCGGCCCCACTCCACCAGCCGCTGCCAGCGCTCCACTTCCTCCTCGAAGTCGCCCTCCAACGGCGCCGGCTCCTGGTCCTCCCAGTGGACGACCGGCATCGGCGGACCGTCCGGATGCGCCGCCGGGTCGTAGGTGCGGCGCGCGTAGTGGCCGGGCGCCTTGCCCAGCAGTTGGTTCCAGATGTCGAGCGAGCTGGGCACGTACCAGGCCGTCTGCGCCAGCGGCAGGTGCCGCAGCGACTCGGGCATCAGGTCCTGCAGCGACAGCGTCGCCCGCGCGCTGAGCAGCGCGTGGTCGTTGTTGACGAAGCGCACGAAGCCGCCGTCCATGCGCTGGTGGTAGGGCACGTGCGTGTAGGGCGCGTGGATGCGCACCGTCTCGCTGAGGATCTCGGTCGTCGAGCGGCCGTCCTGGATGAGGTTGAACGTGACCTCGCTCGCCCCCGCCGAGTCGCGCTCCAGCACCCGGTCACGCAGTTGCTCGTACTTTCGGGCGGTCTCCCGATCAGTGATCGATGGGGAAAGTGCCACGATTGCCGTCCATCCTGCCCGCCCGGGCTGCCAGCCTCAGAATTCCAGGATCGCGCGACCGCTGATCTGCCCCGCCTCGAGCGCCTGGGTCGCCTCGCTGATCTCATCGAGAGCGTAGCGAGCGGTCACCAGGCTATCAAGGTCCAGCTTGCCCTCCCGGTGCCAGGCCAGGAAGCGCAGGAAGTCCCGCTCGGGCACGCCCGACCCGCCCAGACTGCCGATGAACCGCTTCTCGCCCAGCAGCACCCCTGCCCCTGGGCTGATCGTCATGTCCGTCGTCTGCACGCCGACCAGCACCGCCGTGCCGCCCCGCGTGACGCCATGATTCCCGACCCGCACGGCCGGCACGATCTGCTCCATCGTCTGCCGCACGCCGATGCAGTCGAAGGCGAAGTCCACCCCGCTCACCGGGTCCCCGAACAGCCCGAACTCACCCGGGCGCGGCGTCAGCGCGTGGACGGCCGCCACCGCGTCCTCTTGTGAGGCGTTGATCGTGTGCGTCGCCCCGAAGCGCCGCGCGAACTCCAGCTTCGCGTCGTCGAGGTCGACCGCGATGATGGGGTCCGCGCCCACCGCCGCCGCCCCGGCCACGGCCGACAGCCCCACACCGCCCACGCCGAAGATCGCCACGCTCTGCCCCGCCTGTACGTCCGCCGAGGTCACGACCGCGCCGGCGCCCGTGATCACCGCGCAGCCGATGATCGCGGTCACGTCGAGGGGCGTGTCCGGATCGACCTTCACGACGTAGCGGCCGTCGCAGATCGTGTGATCGGCCCACGTGCCGATCCCCACCCTTACCTCGCCCGCGTTCGTCGCGACGCGCGGCGCGGAGGGGCGCCCGGCCGCCGCCGCGGTGTTGCGCGGCACCCACGTGACCAGCACGATGTCCCCCTCCGCCACGTGGCTCACGTCCGCGCCCGCCTGGAGCACCACCCCCGTGCTCTCGTGCCCCAGCATCCGCGGCGCCGGCTGCGGGTTGTGCAACTCGTGCAGTTGCGAGTGGCAGATGCCCGAGGCGAACTGCTTCACCACCACCTGCGTGGGGCCGGGGTCGGGCAGCGTGACGTCCTCCACCTGTAGTGTGTTCGTCCCGCCCGGCACCACCACCACTCGTGCGCGTGTTCCCATGTCGGCCCCTTTCGTCGCGTGCGTCGTTGTTGCGCGGATGTTACCGTCCCGCCTCCCAGTCGCGCGATACTGGGACTGGTCTCGCGTCGGCCGCAGGTCGAGGCGGAGAGTGGAGCGGAGCGACGCTCAATGCAACTCATCACCCCTCCGCCCCAGTTCTCACATGCAGGTCAGTTGCCCGAAGAT
>VXPR01000160.1 GCA_009839405.1 Gammaproteobacteria bacterium | reverse complement strand
CGGGAATGAGGCCTGTGCGTCTAGCCTCGCTGGCGACCGCATCGTCCTGCCGACGGAGGCGACGGCCTGGCGCGTCGGCACCGTACGCGCGGTGCTCGCACACGAGTTTGTTCACTTGAGCCGTCGCGACGACTTGGCCGTCCTGGGCTTGAGCCTCGTCCTGCACTGGTATTGGTTTGCGCCTTGGCTCGGCTTGTTGCGTCGGCAGTTCATCGAGGCGATGGAGCAAAGCTGCGACGACCGGGCGGCGGAGTGCCTGCCGAGTTGCGCGCACTACCTCGACGGCGTCCTGTGCGCCGTGCAGGACGATCCCGAGCCCCCGGCCGTGGTCGCCCGCCTGAGCGGTTCGGCCGTGGTCACGCGCTTCCAGCGGTTTCTTGGCATCCGCGAGCACCAACTCGACGTGGGTCGAGTGTATTGGGGCCTCGTTACGGCTTTGGGGGCGGCCCTACTGCTGACGAGCGTGGAGTTCGAGGCGAGCGAACCGTCGTCGGCTTGGTCGGCCATGCCGGCGGATGCGCGGCGCGTGGTACTCGGGCCACCTGAGCTCAAGCTACCCGAGGTGCGGGAGCGGGCGCTGGCGGGCGGGGACCTGCGACCCACGGAAGCACGTCAGCCGATCTACCCGGGGCATGCTCTCGCCGACGCCATCGAGGGCTTCGTGGTGGTCGAGTACCGGCTGACCGGGGACGGTCGCGTGGTGCGGCCGTCCGTCATTGAAAGCGAACCGACCGGCGTGTTCGAGGACGTCGTGCTTCGAGCGGTCGCGCGGCGGGAGTACGCGCACGCAGCCCCTCGACCGATCGCGTTGTCCGGCGGCTCAACGCCGGCGCGGCACCTGATCCGGCGTTTCGATTTCGTATTGCCCGACTCGACGCCCTCTGAAGGGGAGGAATACTGATGGATGTGGGACTTAAGATTGCCGCTGCTGCGGCGCTGATTCGATCGCCGGCCCTTCGCCGTGGCTTGCTGTCTTGCCTGTTCTCGGCCGTGATCACCGCGGGGCTGCTGCTCCTGATGCGCCACTTCGTCGCGACCACGGACGCGGCTTACCAGGAAGGCCCACCAGCTCAGAAGCTGGTGTTCTCGCGGACCGTGGAAGACCCGGAGCCACCGGCTCGCAGGAAGAGGGTGGAACCGCCGCCTGTGCTGATCGAGCCGCCGCGGCCCCTGCCCGACGACATCGAGATCGGGGAGGAGGGTGAGCCGACACATTTCGACCCCGTTGAACCCGTCATCGAACAATACGGCCGAGCGGTAAGCGATGCGCGGATGCCGATCCCGTTCCTCACCCCGGCCCCGGAGTACCCGCAGCGCGCGCTGGCGCGGGGCCTCGAAGGTTGGGTTCTGGTGTCGTTCACGATCGCGGCGTCGGGGGCCGTGGCCGATCCCATGGTGGTCGATGCGGATCCGCCGGGCGTCTTCGACGCCGCGGCGTTGCGCGCGGTCATGCGTTACCGATATCGCCCGCAGATCGTCGCTGGCGTGCCTACGGCCACGCCGGGCATGTTGCTGCGGATTCATTTCGAACTCGAGGATTGAAGGAGCGGCCTCCGGCACCCCGGTTGGCCTTCGGGCTCCGGGGTGCCGGCTTTTTTTCTCCGCGAGCGGAGTGATTAGTCCTAGAGATTACACCAAGGCGACGAGACCGCTGCGGTACCCGTTGCGCGATACTGCGCGTCGCCCGCCGCTACGAGCCGCAATGCGACGTCGACAAGCCGTACGCGCACTGATCCTGTCGGAAGACGAGGCGTGCGTGCTGCTCCTGCGTATGCAGCGCCCGGATCGCTCGGGCGACTTCTGGCTGCTACCCGGCGGCGGGATCAAGCCCGAGGAGGACCGACTCGATGCGCTACGCCGCGAGGTGTGGGAGGAGACGGGTTTGACCGTCTCTGGCGTGCCCCGCTTGCTGTGGCGGCGCGTGCACCGTTTCGGGCGCGGCTTGAACGACCATGTCGACGTCACCGAGCAGCACGAGGACATCTACCTCGTGCGCGCTCGGCGATTCGAGCCAACGGCGCGTCACAACCCGGCGTTAAGCGAAGTCGGAATCTTCCACGAGTTCCGCTGGTGGACGTTGCCAGCCTTGCGGGCGGCCAAGGACGATCAGTTCGCGCCGAGGGCGTTGCCGCGCCTCGTCGCGCGACTCGTCGCCAACGGACCGCCCGCGCAACCGATTTCGTTGGCGGAATAGCTAGGGTGCGCGGACGTCCACGTCCGCATGCGAGCGTGGCCCGAGGCTATGCGGGCCGGGAGGCCCGCGCACCTCGTCTGGGGCTGGGACGCAGCCTCGTTACCCCCGCACCGACTTAAGGCCGCTCTTGATGCCCTCGGTCGCCCAGCCGGCCCACGGCAAAGTGAAGAAGCGGAACCCCTTCGCCATCAGTTCCGCCGGCGGGATGCCGGGCGGTACGAAGAACATCCCGGGTGCCACGCCGACGTCCTTGCACGCCGCCGCGATCTTGTCGAGTGCGGCGTGGTACTTCGGATTGGTGTAGTCGAGCGGCACGTCGATGTTGATCGACAGGTCGGACGGCCCGACCAGCAGCACGTCGATGCCGTCGACGCTCAAGATGTCCTCGATGCCGTCCAAGGCCTCCTGGGTCTCGATCATCGGGATGATCAGGAGCTGCTCGTTGACGGCGTCCATGTACTCGCGGTAGTCAGAGAACTCGCCCCACTCGCCGCGCATGCCCGCGGAACTCCTTGCCCCGGCGAACGGGTACTTGCACCAGTTCACCATGGCTTCGGCTTCGGCCTTGTTGTTCACCATGGGGACCACGATGCCCTTGGCCCCGATGTCGAGTGCGTAGCAGATCTGATCCGGGCGCAGGTCGCCGACCCGGACGATCGGGCTTGCGTCGGTGCCCCGCGTACCGCCCACGGCGCGCGCGAGGCCTTTGATG
>VXPR01000137.1 GCA_009839405.1 Gammaproteobacteria bacterium | reverse complement strand
GGCCCGGCCCCCCCGGGGGCCCCAACCCCCCCCCCCCCTAAAACGGCGGGGCCGGGCTTTCCTCGACTCCCCCGCGAGGGGGGAGTGACAGGAAGGGCGCGGCGAGGGGAGGCGGCGACCCGGCAGGCGCGCCCGTTAGCGTAGCGGTTCGTCTATCCGCCTTGCAGCATCACGAAGCGGCGGTAGGGGCTGTTGGGGTTCGCCATCAAGTCCTCGTGAGTGCCCACATCGCGGATTCGGCCTTCTTCGAGGAAGACGATGCGGTCCGCGTGGCGGATGGTGGAGAGGCGGTGGGCGATGACGATGGCGAGGCGGTCCTCTGCGCCGGCCTTGAGGGCTTGGATCAGTTCGTTTTCGGTTTTCGGGTCCAACGCGGCGGTGGGTTCGTCGAGGATGAGGACGGGGGTTTCGCGGATGAGGCCGCGGGCGATGCACAGGCGTTGTTGCTGGCCGACGGAGAGGGTGTCACCGGATTGGCCGAGGACGGTGTCGATGCCGTCCGGGAGTTCGTCGATGAAGTCCGTGCAGGCGGCGCCTTCGAGGGCGCGGCGGATGTCGGTGTCGCTGGCGTCTGGTCTTGCCAAGAGCAGGTTGTCGCGGATCGAGGCCGAGAGCAGGGAGTGCTCCTGAAAGACATAGGCGACTTGGCTGCGCAGTGACTCGAGATCGACTTCGGTCACGTCGCGGCCGTCCACCAGCACGCGGCCGGCAGTGGCCTGCAGGAAGGCGGGGATGAGGTACGCGAGGCTGGTCTTGCCGGAACCGGTGGGGCCGACGATGGCTACCAGTTCGCCCATCGGCAATTCGAGGTTGACGTCGGATAGCGCTCGCCGACCATCCGGGTAGTCGAAGCTCACGTCGCTGAGCTCGAAGCCTTGGCGGATGGGGCCGAGCTTCGGCCCCTGAACGCGATCGTCGTCCACCGGATAGTCGAGGAAGAAGAACACCCGCCGCACCGCGGCCACCGGCCCCTGCAGCTCGATCCAGAACGCACCGATGCCGGTGGCCGTTTCCAGGATGCCCCAGAGGAGGCCGAACAGAACGAAGAAATCACCCGGCGACATCTGCCCGTCGATGATCTGGTCGGTCACCAGGCGAACGATGAAGATCGCCGCCACGATCATCACCGCGAGGATGGCGACCAGCATGGCGATGCCCACCGCCAGCGCGAAGCGTTCGCGCAGGAACGACTCTGAGCTGCGCTCGGCGAAGCGTTCCGCATCCCGGCGCATCCCGCCAAGGCTCTGCACCGCGTACACGTTGTCCATCGTCTCCTCGATGGCGTTGGTGGTGGCCGCGCCGGCCGCGCGCTTGGCTTGATTCATGCGCCGCACGAGGGCGGAGGCCGGGAACGTGACGAGGAAAGCCAGCGGAAATGCCGACCACGCGATCCACACGAGTTCCGGGGCGACGTTGCTGTAGGTGTATTGGATGAGATAGAGGTTGATGCCGCCCCAGACGAGCGTATGCACCGGGTTGAGGGTGAGCTGGTAGCAGATTTCCGGCACCTGCGGCGTGTCATAGAGCACGCGGTAGATGGAATCGCCGATGCGCTGGTCGTCCAGCGTCGTCATCGGCAGGCGCGTGAGGCGGGCGAAGAGCCGCGTGCGCAGTGTGTTGGCGAGGCGCTGGGTGAGGCGAATGTTGACGAGATACTCGCCGACACCCCAGATGCCGCCGGCGGCGCTGGTGCCGGCGCTGATCTGGTTTTCGCCTTGCGTGGCGGCATCCGCGCCGCCGAACAGGCCAAACTCCTCGAAGGCGCCGGCGCGGGTGCCGAACACCACCAGCAGGAGCAGCAGCAGGATCGCGAGCACCAGCATGATTTCCATCGGCGCCATGCCATCCACGAAGCTGACAAGGGGCGTCATGAATGGCGGATAGGGCACGTCGGTGTCGCCCAACGGGCGTTCGAGGAGCACGTTGTCGGTGAGGATCTTGCCGAGCCAAGGCAGCATCACGGCCGGCACCATGAAACCAAAGCCGAACAGGAACTTGGCGGCGAAGAGGCCCCGCGCTTGGGCGAGCAGGCGGAGCGAGCGCCCCATCAGCACGGCGGCCTGACGGGAGGAGACGGCGGTGTCCGTGTCGATGCGGTCGTCGAAGCGCAGGCGGCGATCGCGAGCTTCGCGTCGGCTTTCGCCAGCGCTTGCGGGATCGAGGGAAGTGGCGTCGCTCATCCGGCGGCCTCAAGCCCGACCGTCTCGGCTTGCACAAAGCCGCGATAGCGCCCGTTCGGGCGTGTCATCAACTCGTCGTGGGTGCCGGTCTCGGCGATCTTTCCGTCTTCAAGGAAGGCGATTTGGTCGGCGTCTCGGATGGTGGACAGGCGGTGGGTGATGAGGAACACCACTCTGTCCTTGCCCCATTCGGCGAGATTGCCGAGCAGTTCGCGCTCGGTGAGGGCATCAAGGGAAGCGGTGGGTTCGTCCAGGATCAGGATGGGCGTGTCGCGGACGATGGCGCGAGCGATGGAGAGGCGCTGCCGCTGGCCGGTGGAGAGCTTGCCGCCGCGCTCGCCAAGCTCGGTCTGGTAGCCGTTTTCCATCTCGCCGATGAACTCGTGCGCGCAGGCAACCTTGGCTGCGGCCTCTACGTCCGCCATCGTCTTGCCTTCGGCGGCGTAGCCGATGTTGTCGGCGACGGTGCCGGCGAACAGCACGTTCTTCTGCAAGGCGATGGCGGTGGAGGCGCGGATGTCGTCCACGCGCAAGTCGCGGATGTCGATGTCGTCGAAGGCGACGGCCCCGCGTTCCGGATCGTAGAGCCGCAGGATCATCGACATGAGCGTGGACTTGCCGGACCCGGTGGCGCCAACGATCGCGGTGACCGTGCCCGCGTGGGCCACGAGATCGACGCCCCGAAGCACGGGCAACCGGCCGCCAACCTTTGTGGGGGACGGGCTCGTGGGG
>VXPR01000383.1 GCA_009839405.1 Gammaproteobacteria bacterium | reverse complement strand
TGCGTTCGATGCTCACCGAGTGGGAGAGCTCCACCCGCCACGCCTGACGCGAGGGTTCGTCGATGCTGAAGCTTGCCTCGCCGTCCCACGTCACGGAGCCGTTCTGCGTGTTCGCTCGCCAGTTGCCTTGGCGATCGAACTTGCCGCCGCTCGATATGAGGTTGGGGCCGGGTCGAGGGCGCTCGCCCAAGACATAGAACGGGAAGTCGTTGCTGAAGAGGCCCTCTGGGTTCTGCAACTGCAGTAGGTGCAATCCGGGCGCGGACGGCAACTCGTCAAGTTCGACCATGACGATGTTGTCAGCGCAATCCGGCAGCATTCCCCGCTCGCACGCGACGGAGCCATGCACGCGACGACCATCGACGAGGAGGTGAGCGCCCTCGAACACATGCTCCGCACGCAGACGCATGGGCGCGTTCCGGTATAGCTCCGGCACCTCGGCAGGCCTGCCACCGGGGAACATCGGCAACACCGGCAGTTCCACGGGCGCGAGCGTGGGCTGCGGGTGGGCGTAGTCGGCCAGCCGCCCAATGCGTGCGGTGATCGTCACGAGCAAGCCCCTAGAGCCAGCCAGCGAGAGCATCTGCGGGCGGGTGTAGGCGATGCGCCCGCCGTGCACGTTCCGATAGCGTCCTTCGCTGTACTGCAGGTTGAGCGTGCGCGTCTTGCTTCCCTTGATGCGGATGCCATCGGCCTGCAAAACCACGGTGCCCTGTGCCGCGGCCCTCTCCAGTGCCACCATGAGCCTGCGCACGGGACGTTGGGATGCAGTCTCGCGGTTCAGCGTCAACTGGCGGCCATGGGCACCTGAGAAGCCGACACTTCCTTCCAGGATCATCTGGAACATCTGCGGGTCGTTCGTGAAACCGGTGCGCTCGGGGAACCCCTGGGTGTCGCCGCGCACTAGGTCTGCGAAGAAGAAGCGGTTCTGCGGCGCGTTCTTCCAGCGGTCGTTGGCACCCCGCCATGACGGCGGGTCCATGCCGCTGCCCCCCATGTTGGTGGCGGTCCAGAACGGAAATCGATGGCAGTTGCCGCACTGCTTGACGAACTGGAAGGTCTCGATGCCCTCCCGTGCCTTCGCCGTCATCCGGTCGTCGTACGGCCGCTCTGGCGAAGGCGGATACGGCACCGTCAACAGATACTTGGCCATCGCCTCGCGCTCGGCCCGCGACAACAGCCCTGCCTTGCCGTCTTCGTTGTGCGGGCAGTCGGCGGTGTCGCACATGGTGGTTGCGAGCGCGCCTTCCAGAACGTGCAGCGTGCAGGACTCCGGCACGTTGATGTCGCAGTTCGGCGGCTGATAGGCGAGCGTGCTGGCCGTGTTGACCCCGCCGTGGGGATCGCCCGGAATGCCGTCCCAGTGATACGGCGCGGTGCCTCTGAGACCCCGCATGTCCTGTGCCAGACGCGGCTGGATCTGGTCGCAGCCGACGTCGCACAGCGGCGTGTCGAGGACCCAGAGAAGCTGGTCCGTGTGGCCGTCGGGATGGCAGCTCGCGCAGGAGAATGTGCCGGTGCTGGAGGCGTGTGCCGCGTTGAAGGCGTAACGGCCGAGCTTGAGGTCTGGATCTGTCGGGTCTTCAAGAGAGACGCTGGCCAAGACCTCCGGACTCTCAAGGTCACCAAGGTTCACGAGCGCGACACTGTTCGCAAGCGCCCCCAGCACCCATGCCCGATGTGGCGCACCGTCATCCGACATCTCAAGTGCCACGCCTCGGGGACCCCAGTCCACCTGCACGCGGCCCAGCACCTCGCCGCTGGCGGCATCTACGGTGAAGAGCTGGTCCGATGCTGCCGCTGTCACCACGAGGGTGGCATCGTCGTCGCTCACAGCAATGCCGAACGGCGTGGCGAGCGCCATCGAGAGAGCTGGATGTTGGGGCGGTAACGGTTCCAGGTCATAGAATGCGGGCATCCCACACGCGGGCGCGCAATCGACCCGCGTAATGCGGTTCAAGAACGCCCGATTCTCCATCTCGGCAAGGCCATGCCCCCGCGTTCCCGCCTTGCCGTTGGCGTCATTGCGAGCATCGGTCTGGGTCACGAACACCCGCCCGCGAGAATCGGCGGCGATGCCGTAAAGCAACGTCCCGACACCATCGACGATCTGCACCCGCCGATCGGTGCGCGTGTCGAACACGTAGAGGTCGCGGTCGGGAATGTCCGGATGCTTGACGATGTCCGCAACGTAGCCGAGCGACAGGCTCTGGGCGTTGCCGCCCACCGCCTCAGTGACATGCTCGCGGGCGTCCAAGGTGCAGAGCACGCCGTCGATGTTCTCCGGCCAGCAGCCAGAAATCTGCGTCTGGTTGTTGGATTCGAAGGCCACGACGTACAGGCGGTCGCCGCGCACCGCGATGGCGCGCGGGTCCTGCGCAGTGATGCGAAGGTGGCCCGTCACCTCGCGCCGGGCAACGTCGATGATGGCAATGCGATTCGAGGAGGAAAGCGCCACATAGGCCTTGGCGTTGCTGGCAAAGGCGATGCCGACGGGCTCGTCGAACCGCGTCGAACGGGTTTCGGCATCGATTTGTTGAATGGTCGCCAGCACTTGATGGCGCGTGACGCTGTCTCGATCGGCATCGATGACGCTGACCGAGTCGGAAATGTGGTTGGTCACCCACACTTCCTTGCCGTCCGGTCGTACCGCCACCCCCACCGGATCGATGCCCACCCGAACGCGGGCGACCACCGTGTGCGAGGCGGTGTCGATGACATCCACGGTGTCCGCCGGTGTGTTCGCGACATAGAGCAGCGACCCGTTCGGCAACAGCGCGAGCGGATTCGAGTGCGGACTCTCGTAGTTGTAATGCCCGGCGCTGGGCATCTCGGCATCGAGGTTGCCCCAGGCAACCGGCGCGAGCGCCACAAGAACCGCTGCCTTCGGCAACGCTTCTTGCCCCAGCCCAAGCC
>VXPR01000439.1 GCA_009839405.1 Gammaproteobacteria bacterium | reverse complement strand
ATGGTGCCGTAGTCGGTCCACGGCAGTCGCTTGCGGTTCCTCACCAGCCCCTCGTCCAGCATCCCGATGCCGGCGAAGAACAGGAATCCGCCAATCAACGACACCGGCACCAGTTCCAGCATGCCGTCGCCGAACACCACGGCCCCGCCAATCACCAAGGCTGCGACGATGCCGGTGAGTCGCGTGGTCGCGCCGAGTAGCTTGCTGCGCAGGGATGCCGGCACGATCATGCTGCCCACCATGCCGCCGCCGAGACCGGCGACGATGCTGCCGAGGCCGGTTGCCTGGAACTCACGTTCCCAATCGAGTTCCTCGTTGGCCGCAAGTTCAAGGCCGGCGGTGTTCATGGTGATGCACACCAGCGCCACCAGCATCAGGGTCAGGATGTTCGGGATTTGGCCGGCAAGAGCGGCCCAGTTGACAGCGGCGAAATCGGTGGGCGTGAGCGCCGGCCAGATTGCGCCGTCCATCGTGCTTACAAACAAGAGCCCTGACGCTCGCGCCTGCGCCGGGTCGATGCCGAAACCGGCAAGGGCAAGGTGATAGGCAGTTGCCGCCAGCACGACGACGATGGGCAGAAGAAGCGCGTTGCGCCACCTTCGCGTCGCGAGATACAGGCCAATGCCAAATGCTGCCCCCGGCACCCAGCGTGCGAGCACGCGCGGTTCGAACAAGGCAGGGAGGTTTTGCCGACTGAGTTCGGCTTCCATCATGGACATCGCCGCGAGGCAAACCGCGCCGCCGATGCCGGCGACGAAACCGCTTGCCACCGGATACGGGATGAAACGCACGAGGTTGGCCAGGCGTAAGCGCCCGATCAGGATGCACAGCGCACCGGTGGCCGTTGCTCCGAGCATGAGCGCTGCGGTGGTCGTCACGAACAGCGCCTCGCCCTCGGTCTCCATGGTCGAGCCGATTAGCGCCATCACCAAAAGCAAGGCTGGTGGCAGTCCCGCGACGCCGCCGCGGAAACCACCGGCCAGGGCGATGACGAGGCAGGCGGCGGCAGTGCCGAATAGAACGAGGCCCACGCCTTGTGTGGCATAGGGCGCGAGCTGTCCAGAGAAGACGTAGCTTCCATACGCCACGTGTGCCACCAACAGGCTAAGGCCAGAGGTAGCCCCTGCAGAGATGCCGGCGACCCCCTTCGCGGAACGGATGTCCGCAAGCAGTTCCGAGCCGAGCGGAGGGCCCTGGCGCTCTGGGCTACTCACTCGAGATGGAGATTTCCTTGTCGGTGATGAACTCCACCAGCGCTGGGTGGCCGTCCTTGGTGGCGGCGATGCCGCGTTCGATGGCACCGGCGATGTCGCCGGGGTCCGTGACGCGCTCGCCGTGGCCGCCGAACGCCTTGGCCATGTCGGCGTAGTTGCCGGAGATGTCGGTGGAGCCGTATTTCTCCTGCGCCACCTGCATGATGGGAATCTCGATGGCCATCGAGAAGTTGTTCATCAGGATCGACAGGATCGGGATGCGCTCGCGCACCGCGGTCTCGAAGTCCATGCCGGTGAAGCCGATGGCGGCGTCGCCCCAGACGTTGATGCAGGTCGCCTCCGGCTGCGCCACCTTGGCCCCCATTGCCAGACCCAGGCCGTAGCCGAGCTGGGTGGTCTTGCCCCAACCGATGTAGGAAAGCGGCGTCGTGGATTCCCAGAACGGCGAGAGCTGGTCGCGGGGGCTGCCGGCATCGTGGGTGATGATGGTGTTGTCGATGTCCACGGCGCGGTGCAACTCGGCGAGCACCCGGTAGGGATTGATGGGTGCCTCGTTGTTCGTGCGCTTGGCCTGCCATTCGGCGAGCCACTCGGCCTTGAGCGCGGCGATGCGCCTTTGCACATTCCCGGCGCGGTCGTCTGCCTTGCCGTGGTCGCGCTCCGACATCGCCTCGCTGAGCGCCGCAAGGGAAAGCTTGGCATCGCCGATCAGGGCGTGCTGCACCTCCACGTCCTTGTTGAGGTCCATCGGGTCGAGGGTGGCGTGGATGATGGTCTTGCCGGGCGGCATGGGGACGCCGAAACCGGTGAGGGCGAAGCTGCAGCCGATACCGAGGATCACGTCCGCCTCAGCGAGGAAGGCCTTCACCGTGCGTGGATTGGCGCGGCCGCCGGAGCCCAGCGAGAGCGGATGGGTTTCGTTGAAGGCGCTCTTGCCTTCTAGGCTGGTGGTGACGGGGATGTTCCACTCTTCGGCGAGGGCGCGCAGTTCATCCCACGCCTCGGCGTAGTGGACGCCTTGGCCGGCGTAGATTACGGGCCGTTCGGCGTTCGCCAACACTTCCGCCGCGCGGTCCACATCCGCAGGATCGGGCCCCACACGGGTCGCAAAGCTCGGCGTGTGCTCCCAGCCCTCCGGCACCTCTTCGCGGAACACGTCCACCGGCACTTCGATCAAGACGGGACCAGGACGACCGTTGCGAAGCTGGAAGAACGCCCGCCGCATCACTTCGGGAATGGCGCGGCCCATGGTGAGCGGCTCTGCCCACTTGGTGACGTGACGCATGTTCAGCGTCGAGTTGAAGTTGGGGTAGTAGTTGGCGATGCGGCGCGGATAGCCCGCCGGCAGCACGAGAATGGGTGCGGATTCCGAGTACGCCTGCGCCACGCCGCCGAAGGCGTTCTCCGAGCCCGGACCGTGCTGCATGGTGAAGACGCCAATCTTCTTGCCGGAGGAGAGCCGCGAGTAGGCGTCTGCCATGTGCAGGCCGATGCGCTCCTGACGCACGACGATGGTGCGGATGTCTGCCACCGCCGCCGCCTCGATGATGGGATTGACCGGATAGGTGAAGATCGTGTCGATCCCCTCCCGCTTCATGGCATGGGCGATGGCTTCTGCAACCTGCATGGTGGTTCCCCTTGGACGTGATGGGTGAAGGTCGGTGCGCGGTCAGTCGCCGAAGATCTGCAGGATCACGCCGTACCAGAC
>VXPR01000373.1 GCA_009839405.1 Gammaproteobacteria bacterium | reverse complement strand
CGTGCCCGGTGCCCCCCCCCCCCCGGCGGTGGTCCGGGCCCGCCCAGTACGCCTTACCTCGGGCGGCCCCACCCGCCCCCCGGCCCGGGGGGGGGGGGGCCTCGGCAGTTCGCTACGCGAACTGGTGGCCTTCGGGTTCGCTTGCGCTCACCCCTCCGGCTAGGAGCTAGTGTCGCTGAAGTCCGACGCCCGGCTCGGCAGCCTGTTAAGCTACGCAGTTCACCAACGTGGGGTCGGCTCCGGGAGGGTGCCATGTCGAGCCTGAACACGAACCGTCGCGACTTCCTTCGCATAGGTGCCGCTGCCACCGCGCTGCCTTTCGCAGCCAAGGGCCACGCCACCGAGCGTCAGTCCGCAGCCGAGGTGAAGCGTTACGTCACCTTGGGGCGCACGGGGCTTGAGATCTCCGACATCTCCTTCGGCGCATCCACGCTGCGACTCGGGCAGGAACGTCTCGTCCACCACGCCCTGGATCGGGGCATCAACTACTTCGACACTGCCGAGGGCTACGCCCGCACCGAGTCCGAGCAAGTGCTCGGCAAGGTGCTGAAGGACAAGCGCGATCAGGTCATCATCACCTCGAAGGCGGTGACGGAACCCGATTCGAGCCGCGAATCCCTCATGGGTCGCCTCGACGAATCCCTCAAGCGGCTGCAGACGGACTACGTGGACATCTTCATGAACCACGCGGTCAACGACGTGGCCGTGCTCAGCAATCCTGAATGGCATGCCTTCATCGACAAGGCCAAGGAGCAGGGCAAGATTCGCTTCGCCGGCATGTCCGGCCACGCCGGCTACCTGCTCGACTGTCTCGACTATGCCTTCGACCAGGACATGGCCGACGTGATCCTGGTCGCCCACACGTTCGGCGAAGACCCGAAGTTCTACGAGAACCTCACCCGCTGGGTGGACTGGGTCGCCAAGCACCCCAAGCTGCCCGAACGGCTGGCCCGCGCCAAGGAGCTCGATGTCGGCGTCATCGCCATGAAGACGCTCATGGGCGCGCGCCTGAACGACATGCGCCCGTACGAGACGGGCGATGCCACCTTCGCCCAGGCCGCCTTCCGCTGGGTGCTTTCCAATCCCAACGTGGACGCGCTCATCGTGACGATGCGCGAAGAGGGGACCATCGACGAATACCTCGGCGCATCCGGCTACGAGGAACTCGCCGCCGGCGATATGGAGCTCCTCGAACGCTACGCCAAGCAGCACGGCGCCAGCTATTGCCGCTTCGCCTGCAACGATTGTTCGAGCGCTTGCCCCTACGGCGTGCCCATCCCAGACCTCATGCGCACGCGCATGTACGCAACGGACTACCGCGACGTGCAGTTCGCCCGCGAGGAGTACGCCCTTTTGGAGACTAACGGCGAAGCGTGCCTTTCGTGCAGCGGCGAACCTTGCGCCAGCGCCTGCACCCACGGCCTGCCGCTAGCCGAACTCTGCGCGCCGACGCACGAAATGCTGGCGTAGCACACGCTGGCAACCAGTCGGACTTCCAGTATGTCCCCCCGGCGGGAAGGCATCCTGCCTTCCCTGCGCGCCGGCAGGATCGGCCAATGGGACTAGGCGCAGGAAACACCCTCTACTACGAGTGCTTCTCGGGGATTTCCGGTGACATGCACCTGGGGGCCCTGATCGATCTTGGCGTGCCCCTAGAGCATCTTCGCGCCGAGCTCGGCAAGTTGGAACTCGTCAATGAGTTCGAGCTGGTCGCCGAGCCCGACTCCAAGATGGTCATCTCCGGCTCCTAGGCGACGGTGCGACTGAAGCCGGACATCCCTCGCCCGCACCGCCACCTCTCCACCATTCGCGACATCATCGGTCGCGCTTCCCTTGCCCCCGCCGTCACCGACCGTGCCGTCGGCACCTTCACGGCACTCGCGGAAGCGGAGGCCGCCGTGCACGGCATCGGCATCGAGGAGGTGCATTTCCACGAAGTCGGCGCCACCGACGCCATCGTCGACATCGTCGGCAGCGCCATCGGCCTCGACTGGCTCGACGTCGCACACATCTGCGCTGCGCCCGTGGAACTCGGCAGCGGCATGGTGCGCTGCGCGCACGGCCTCATGCCGGTGCCGGCCCCTGCCACAGCGCGCCTCCTCACCGGCGTTCCTTGCACCTATGGCCGCGTGGACGGCGAGGCCACCACTCCCACGGGCGCCGCCATACTCAAGCACTCGGTGACCGAGTTCGCGCCGCCGATTGGATTCGTCCCCAAGCGCATCGGCTACGGCTTGGGGCAGAAGGATTTCGCCGTGCCCAACGTGCTGCGCGCCACCCTTGGCACGTCTTCCACCGCCCTCGAACAGGAATCCAACACCCTAGTCGAATGCAACATCGACGACATGAGCGCGGAAGCCTTCGCGCCGCTGGTGGACACGCTGTTCGCCGCCGGTGCGCGGGACGTGTACCTAACTCCCATCGTGATGAAGAAGTCGCGCCCCGGCACCAAGGTCTCCGTGCTCGTTGACGATGCTTGCCTCGACGCCGTGACGGGGAGCATGTTTCGCGCCTCCACCACCATCGGCGTGCGCCAGCATCGCGTCGAGAAGCGGATGTTGCCGCGTGAGGAACGCCGCATTGCCACGTCGCTCGGCGAGGTGCGCGTCAAGGTCGCAACGCTCCCGGACGGCAGCAGCCGCTGGAAGTCCGAACACGACGACATCGCCGCGCTGGCGGCCAGCAGGGGCGAGGAGTATCTCTCCCTCAAGGCACGCATCGACCGCGAGATCGCCGAGACGCTGGCGCGATGACCGACGTTGCCGACATCCTTGCCAAGGTCGCCGCCGGCGAGGTTGCCGCCGCCGACGCGGCGAGGCAAATCGACGCGGCCTATTTCGAGAATCTCGGCCACAGCACCATCGACCACGACCGCCTGCGTCGCACCGGCGCCGCCGAGGTGGTGTACGGCGAGCACAAGACGCC
>VXPR01000003.1 GCA_009839405.1 Gammaproteobacteria bacterium | reverse complement strand
GAACCTCCCTACCACTGCTTCCCGATGCCACCCCGCGAGCCAAAGAACGCCGCCGGCCAGTTCCGCCCGGTGATCATCGCTTTGTCCACATCCTCCGGCGTAGCCAGGCCATCGTCGACAATCTGCCGCGCCTCCCGCGCCGCCGCAGCGAAGACCCGATTGAGGATGAAGCCATACGTCCCCGGCTTGTCCTTCACCATCGACACCACCCGACCAGCCTTCTCCCCAACGGTTTTGGCGATTTCCGCCACCTCGGGGTCCGACTCTTCCGTCGTGATGACTTCCAGCATCCGCATCACCGGCACGGGGTTCGAGAAGTGCATGCCGATGAAGTTGGCCTTGCGCGCTTCGCTCACGTCCCGCGCAAGCTCGGCAATCACGAAGCCCGACGTATTGGAAGCGAAGATCGAATCCGCCTTGACGATGCCGTCGAGCTCCGCAAACACCTGCTGCTTGAGTTCAAGCTTCTCTGGCACCGCCTCGATGATGAGGTCGCAGTCCGCGATGTCGGCCAAGTCCAGCGTGTAGCTCACGTTCTCGATGGCGCGCAACGCCTGGTCGAAGCCAAGCTTGCCCTTCTCCACCGCCCGCTTCACGCCCCACTTGCGCTCAACGACCTCCTCGCGGGTCTCGTCGAGAATCTCTTGGGTGAGGTCACGCACCGTCACCCGATACCCACCAAGCCCCGCCATGATCTGGGCGATCCCGCCTCCCATCACGCCACCGCCAAGCACGGCAATGTGCCGAACATCCTCAAGCCTCATGTCGATTGCCCTCCTCACAAGTGCCCAAACCAAGGCCAACAAAGGCGCGCAACCCTACACGGTTCCCCCAACCATGTCTGCAAGCCCAGGGGGCGAGGTTCGTTGTAGGGGGCGAGGGTCCTTGCGGTAAGCTCCCGCGCCATGTCGGATGCCTTCCACAACAGCCCCATTCTGAACTCGCCCTACGAGGTGCCCACGCAGCATTGGGTGCTCGATGAAGAGCGGCAGCCTACGGACATCATCGGCGAAGGGCGGCGGGCTGTCTCGTTCATCTCCCCGATCCCCTCCACTCGTAAGGCGGGCCGCAAGCAGCGGCAGATTTCCCTCGATACTCAGAGCGAAGCGCTGGGCACCGACAACCAGCAATACCAACTCATCGCCCTCATCGACAGCCTGCGGCAGGAACTTGCGGCATGGCGCACGTTGCCCGAACGGCAATGGCGTGTGACGCCCGAAACCGCTCGTTTGCTAAAGCATTGGCGACACCACGCATTCGCTGACATCCGTCCCTTCTTCTGTCAGGTGGAAGCTGTCGAAACCGTCATCTGGCTCACGGAAGTTGCCCCCGGTCTCGGCAACCGCGGACGCCGCTTCCTCGACGAGATCGAGGGCGCAAGCGATCAGGCAAACCCCGGCCTTTCGCGCATGGCACTGAAGCTCGCCACCGGCGCCGGCAAGACCACCGTCATGGCAATGCTCATCGCCTGGCAAACCATCAACGCTGTCCGCCGCCCGGGCAGCCCCCGCTTCACCCGAGGCTTCCTGATCGTCACACCAGGCATCACCATCCGCGACCGCCTCCGCGTCCTGCAGCCGAACGACCCTGACTCGTACTACGCCAGCCGCGAGCTAGTCCCACCCGACATGCTCCGCGAGCTCGACAAGGCCAAGATCGTCATCACCAACTACCACGCCTTTATGCCCCGCGAGACGATGGAGCTCTCCAAGGCGAACCGACGCCTGCTCCAGGGCCCGGGCGACGAACTAAACACCCGCGAGACCGAAGGCCAGGTGCTTGCCCGCGTCATGCCCGAACTCATGACCACCAAGGGCATCCTCGTCTTGAACGACGAAGCACACCACTGCTACCGCGAGAACCCGAACGAGAACGACGAAGGCAAGCTCACCGGCGACGACCGCACCGAAGCCAAGCACAACGAAGAAGCCGCCCGTGTGTGGATTTCCGGCCTAGAGGCAGCCGGTCGCGCCTTGGGACTCAAGCGCGTGCTCGACCTCTCCGCCACTCCTTTCTTTCTGCGCGGCTCCGGCTACGCCGAAGGCACGTTATTCCCTTGGACCGTCAGCGATTTCTCGCTGATGGATGCCATCGAATGCGGCATCGTCAAGCTGCCCCGCGTGCCGGTGGTGGACAATGTTCCCGGCGCCGAAATGCCCATCTACCGCAACCTGTGGGAGCACATCGGCAAGGACATGCCGAAGCGTCGGATCGCCGGCCTCGACCCCTTCGATCTGCCAAACGCGCTCCAAACGGCACTCGAAGCGCTCTACGGCCATTACGAAAAGACCTTCCGCCTCTGGCAGGAGGCGAACATCGGCGTGCCTCCCTGCTTCATCGTCGTCTGCAACAACACAGCCACGTCGAAGCTCGTGCACGACTACATCTCCGGCTTTCACCGCGAACATGACAACGGCACCACGTCCTTCCACAACGGCCGCCTAGAACTCTTCCGCAACTTCGACGCCGCCGGCGAACGGCTGGCCAAGCCCCGGACCCTCCTGATCGACAGCCAACAGCTCGAGTCCGGCGACAAACTCGACGACACCTTCAAGAAGGCTGCTGCCGACGAGATCGACCGCTTCCGCCGCGAAATCGTCGAACGCACGGGCGATCAGGTGCGCGCCGAGAAGATCACCGACCAAGAACTTCTGCGCGAAGTGATGAACACCGTCGGCAAGCCCGGTCGCTTGGGCGGCGACATCCGTTGCGTCGTCTCCGTCGCCATGCTCACCGAAGGCTGGGACGCCAACACCGTCACCCATGTGCTGGGCCTGCGCGCCTTCGGCACCCAACTCCTGTGCGAACAGGTGATAGGCCGCTCCCTGCGCCGCCAGTCCTACGAACTGAACCCCGAAGGCCTCTTCAACGCCGAGTACGCCGACGTGTTCGGCATCCCCTTCGACTTCACCGCCAAGCCGGTGGTCGC
>VXPR01000473.1 GCA_009839405.1 Gammaproteobacteria bacterium | reverse complement strand
GGAAATGCCTTCCTGGGAGGACGCCCTGGACGGCTACCTGGCGCGGCTCCTAAACCAGACAACGCGCTTTGGCGCCTTCCTGGATCCGGTCGCGGACAAGCTGATCGTGGTCACGGCGCTGGTGCTCTTGATCGGCAACCACGCCAACCTGCTGCTGACGATTCCGGGCGTGGTCATCATCGGGCGGGAAATCGTCATCTCGGCCTTGAGAGAGTGGATGGCGGAGATGGACCGGCGCGGCGTGGTGGCCGTGTCATGGATCGGTCGGGCGAAAACCACGATGCAAATGGTCGCGATCTTCATGCTGCTGGCGAATCCTCCGGTGCTCGGACGCCCGTGGGTGATCGTTGGCCTCGTGCTGCTCTACGCCGCCGCGCTGCTGACCCTCTGGTCCATGGCAACGTACCTTCGCGCGGCATGGCCCTCGCTGGTCGAGGGATTGAACTCAGACGAGGAGGCGTAGGAGTTCGTACCTGTTTGGCTCGAGGTCGGCCCCAGATCGTTGCATGTGGGCCGCGCTATGGACGGCACGCTGGTAAGATCTCCACGCGCCGTTCGGCTGGATGGCAGAGTGGTTATGCAGCGGACTGCAACTCCGTGTACGCCGGTTCGATTCCGACTCCAGCCTCCAACAACACCGAAAGGACGTGGCGGATGATCTGGACAATCGTTGGAACGGGGATTGCGCTCGCCGGCTTGTTCATCGGGCTGTTTGCCTGGCTCCGGTCCGACATGAAGGAATTGGCGAAGGGGCTCGATGTCGTGAGCCGAGATGTGCATCAAGTTGCGCGTGAGCTGTCTGAACTCCGTGGCGAGGTGAGGGGGCGCTTAAGCGCTCGGGACCTACCCACTGCACTGGATACCGGCATTCCGCCCGGCCGCTTGCCGCCCCGCACTGCTGCTCCGGTGCCGCAGCCGTGACTCAGCCAGTCATGCTCCCCGATGGGCGCTGGTTCGATGCCGAGCAAGCCGAGCGCTGGCAGCATGGTGAGCCCGATGACTCCGAGAGCGCCATTGGCCGAGAGGTCTTGTGGATCACAAGGAAACAGGCTTTCGTTTTGGAGCGGTGGAGTTCGCGCCGCTTCGACGACGAGAAGGAGACCCTGATCGATCGCTCCTACATCACCGAGACAGAAGCCATCAGCTGGTTCCTGACACGCGGAGTGGATGTGCCGGAGTCGTTGGCCCAGTTGCGCGACGAGCTAGAGACATAACGACGTTTGCTCCGGTCAGGCCGGCAACGCCACCGTAATCGTGCTTTCGGCGGTGGCGAGCCCCGCCTGATTCTCGTTCCACACCGACAGATCAACCAGGTTCTCGCCGTTCTCCACGTACTTGCGTGCCACCTTGCCGAACACGGTGTTGGTGTCGCCGACTACGTTGGGGTGGCGCACGCGGGTTTGCATTCGCTTCAAGGTGCCGTCGTCGCCCATCCAGTCGGTGGCCATTTGCGCTAGCCAGCAGACGCGCTGCGGGCCCCAGTCGAACTGGCCCGGCATGTTGCGGCGGTCGCGGGCGTGCTTCTCGTCGTAGCGTCCGCCGCCGCCGAGGTCCTTCGAGTCTTCCGCCTCCAGCGCTCTTCGCGGACTGCGTCCGGTGCCCACCACGCCGTGGGTGAACAGGAACAGTTCCGTCACCGTGTAGGTGCCCTTGTAGAGCGTCGGCATGTCATCGCCTTCTTTCACCGCCGCCCAGCTTTGCGGCGTAGCGCCCTGCCGTTCGCGCTCATACACCAAGGGATCGGGCGATTCCTCGATCACCTGGGTCTTCTTCTCGCGGTCGTAGCGGATGGTCTTGCCGCCGCCCAAGTTGCGGTAGCGAGCCATGAGGGTGGTTTTCTCCGCCACCAGTTCCTGACGCTGGTTGTGGTAGGTGATACGCGCTTCGCAGATGCAGAAGTCGCCGATGCGCTCGCTGTGCTTGCGGGTGATGCCGGCGACTTCCTCGCGGGCGCTGATTCGGTCGCCAGGCCAGATGGTGCGGTGGAAGTCGATGGTGCCGCCGGCGTAGTTCATCGGGAAGTAGCTCGACGACAGCCGACGGCCGTCGATGCCGCCGTTGATTGCGAGCGCAATGCCGAGGCTCGCGCCATAGACGAAGATCGGCGGCGCGGTGACCATGCCGAAGCGGCTCTTAGCGGCGTGCTCCTCGTCGCGGTAGAGCGGGTTGTAGTCGCCCACGCCATCGCCGAAGCGGCGAATGTTGTCGATGCTGGCCTCGCGGGCGCCTCGTGGCGGCAGCGCGTGGCCGACGGTCTTGCGGTATTCGTCCTCGAACTCGTCCAAGGTGGTGATGAGATCCGCCACGTCTTGTTTCCTCCCAAACGGGCCGCAACCGGCCAAGTACGACGGCGCAAGCTACATTGCCGTCGCGCACGCTGTCAAAACGTCGCCGATTGGTGAACAATGCGGGGGTTGGTGCAAGGGGAGGAGATCCATGCTGAGTCTCAAGATCAACGGTGAGGAGCGGAAGGTGGATGACGCCGATCCGTCCACGCCTCTTTTGTGGGTGCTGCGGGACGAGCTCGGCCTTGTCGGGGCCAAGTTTGGCTGCGGCATTGCGCGTTGCGGCGCCTGCACGGTGCTGCTCGACGGCGCTCCGGTGCGTTCCTGTTCGGTGCCCGTGGCTGCCGCCGCGGAAGGCGAGGTGACCACCATCGAGGGTCTCGCCGACGAAAGCGACGAACTGACGCCGGTGCAGCAGGCCTGGGTCGATCTCGATGTCGCCCAGTGCGGCTACTGCCAGGCGGGGCAGATCATGGCCGCCACCGCGCTCCTGGCGCGTGATCCAGACCCCGACGATGCCGCCATCGATCAAGCCATGGCCGGCAATCTGTGCCGCTGCGGCACCTACACGCGCATTCGCGAGGCCGTCAAGGTCGCCGCCGGGCGCGCCGGGGAAGCGCGCGAGGCCGCGCCGGCGCGGGGCGGAGGAGCCCC
>VXPR01000193.1 GCA_009839405.1 Gammaproteobacteria bacterium | reverse complement strand
GGTGGAGAAGAGGTCGGGTTGGCGGGGCGAGGCTAGAAGGCGCTTCTCCAAATCAAACAAATGCCTCCTTGCGGCCGACAGCACCGCTTGAGGCAGGCCCGCGAGCTTCGCCACCTGAATGCCGTAGCTCTGGTTCGCGGGGCCATCGCGCACTGCGTGCAGGAACACCACCTCGCCACGATGTTCGGCGGCGTCGAGATGCACATTGGCGACGGTGGCGATGTCGTCGGCGAGCGCCGTCAGCTCGAAGTAGTGCGTCGCGAACAGGGCAAAGGCGCCGATCCGGCGGGCGATGTGGTCGGCGATGGCCCATGCGAGGGCGAGGCCGTCGTAGGTGCTAGTCCCACGACCGATTTCGTCGAGCAGAACGAGGCTCTTTGGCGTCGCGTTGTGGAGAATGTTCGCAGCCTCCGTCATCTCCACCATGAAGGTGGAGCGCCCGCCCACGAGGTCGTCCGCGGCACCGATGCGCGTAAAGATGCGGTCCACCGGGCCGATCGCCGCTGCCTGTGCCGGCACGAAACTGCCGCAGTGGGCCAGGAGCGTGATGAGCGCGGCTTGCCGCATGAAGGTGGATTTGCCTCCCATGTTGGGGCCGGTGACGACCAGCATCCGACGGCTCGGCGTCAGTTCCAGGTCGTTCGGCACAAAGGGCGTTGCGAGCGCGGCTTCCACCACGGCGTGGCGACCGCCTGTGATCGAGATGCCCGGCTCGTCGCTGAGTTGCGGGCGCACATAGTCTCGCCGTGCGGCGACAGCCGCGAACGACGCCAGCACGTCGAGCCGCGCTAGCGCCTTGGCCGTCAGACGCAGCTGCGGCAGGCCCTCGCGGAGGCGTTCGAGCAGCCGCTCGTACAGTGCCCGCTCCAGCTTCAGCGCCCGTGCCTGAGCCGTGAGGGCTTCGTCCTCGAAGGACTTGAGCTCAGGCGTGATGTAACGCTCCACGTTCTTCAGCGTCTGGCGGCGAATGTACTCGGCCGGCACGGCGTCGGCGGCGGCGCGACCTGCCTCGATGTAGTAGCCGTGGACGCGGTTGTATCCGACCTTTAGCGTCGCGATCCCGGTGCGCTCCCGCTCACGTGCCTCGAGGTTCGCAAGCCACTCGGCCGAGTGCTGCGTCAGGGCTCGGAGTCGATCCAGTTCCTCATCATGGCCGGCGGCGATGAAGCCGCCTTCGCGAATCGTTGCCGGTGGCGGAGCATTCAGCGTCTGCTCCAGCAGTTTCCGCTCGCGCTCGGTGTCCGGGAGCTCCGCAAAACGACGTTTGATGTCGTCGTCGGGAACGCGAAGCACCGTGTCGCGTATGTTCGGCAAGGATTCGAGGCCGTGGCGCAGACGCCCGAGGTCGCGTGGCGAAGCGTTGCCGAGGGCGACTCGACCAACGACGCGTTCCATATCGCCTACCGGACGCAAGTCGGGCGCGAGGGCCTCGAAGGCACGTCGTTCTCGAAGCGCGGCCACGGTGCCTTGTCGCGTGGCGGCGCGTTCGCGAACGGCGCAAGGAGCGTTCAACCATTCCCGCAGCAAGCGCGCGCCCATTGCCGTGACGGTTTGGTTCATCACGGCAAACAACGTCGCGTCGGTCGATCCGTCGATGCGGCGGTCGATCTCGAGGTTGCTGCGTGTGCGTGCGTCCATGACGATCGCCTCGCCGCTTGCAACTTTTTCCACGCGGTCCACGAAATGGAGGTCCTGAAAGCGTGCGGCCTGCGCGTAGCGCAGGACGGCGGCGGCGGCGCCGACCGAGGGTTCATTGCCCTCGAGGTCAAAGGCTGCGAGGTCGTTGGTGCCGAAGTGGTCGGTCAGGCGCCGCAAGGCGATGCCGGGCTCGAAGTCCAGCGCCGCCACGTGTTTGCAGGGCGTGCCGGCGAAGGCGGGAGCGCCTTCCGGGAGCAGCACTTCGAGCGGTCGAATGCGTTCGATTTCTGCCGCGATCTCCGTCTCGCCGCGGGCATCGGCGACGCGAAACACCCCGGAGGCTAGGTTGAGCCAGGCGATGCCGAAGCGCTCGCCAACGGCATTGACGCCAGCAAGGACGCTGTCGGCGTCCGCCGCCAGGAGATTCTCTTCCGCCAGCGTCCCGGGCGTGACCAGGCGCTGCACCTCGCGTTCGACAGGTCCGCGGCTGGTCGCGGGGTCGCCCACTTGCTCGCAAATCGCCACGTTGCGGCCGAGTTCCACCAGGCGCTTGAGGTAGTTGTCGACCGCGTGAAACGGCACGCCGCACATGGGAATCGGCTCGCCGTCCGACTTGCCGCGACTGGTCAGGGTGATGTCGAGAAGCTCGGCGGCCTCCCGTGCATCGTCGAAGAAGAGCTCGTAGAAATCGCCCATGCGGTAGAACAGCAGGGCATCGGGAAACTGCTCCTTGAAGCCGAGGTACTGCACCATCATGGGCGTCAGCCGACCCGCGACGGCCCCGGCTTTTGCGCGGGGTTCCTCGGCTGCGGAGACATCGGCGGCGGGCATTGACGGAATTGTAATGGCACCAGTTTGTGCGTTATGTGCCATGGAGCGTGTGCGAAATGGCGCTTTTTGCGGGCGGCGGGTTGACTACCGAAACTGATTGAACATACAGTATTGGGCAGCGGTGACACAACGGCGAAGCAGGACACTGCCACGGAGCATGCGAAAGGCGGCGGACCGGTGGCGACTTGAGTGAGACTGAAGGGCAGACAAGGGCAGGCGACGGCAAGCCCAAGGAGTGAAGCGACTTGAACACACGCAGTGCGGGTTCGGACAAAGATGCGGACAAGGGGCGGGACCGGGCTCTCAATGCGGCCCTGTCGCAAATCGAGCGCCAGTTCGGCAAGGGCTCGGTCATGCGGCTTGGGGAGCGGGAACTCGAGGCCATTCCTGCCATCTCCACCGGTTCGCTTGGGCTCGACATCGCCTTGGGCATCGGCGGGCTGCCGCGCGGGCGCGTGGTGGAGATCTACGGGCCGGAGTCGTCGGGCAAGA
>VXPR01000025.1 GCA_009839405.1 Gammaproteobacteria bacterium | reverse complement strand
TTGCACACGCGGCGCTCTGCCGATGCGCCGCGTGTGCAACATCACCGTGTCGGCCAAAAAACGCGAGTTGGTGGTGAAGATCTCCTGCCCTTCCTGAAAGAACAGGCGTTTCTCCGGGAAGAACGTCTCGTAACGGGTGAGGTTGACGATCACGTCGTCTGCCTCGACGTTGCCGAAGTCGGGATTCAGCGTGCTCGTGAGCTGGAAGTTTGAAGAGGGCCGCCAATACACGTCGAGGCCGGCCTTGCGCCCCGTGCGCCCTGCCACCATGTCCTGCGTGGTCGAGACATAGGGCGTCGCGCTGTATTGCTGGCGCGGATTCACCTGGGACAGCGCAAGTTTCTGAAACGCCGACATGAACTGCGGCAGCGTGAACGGCAGCGCCGGCCAACCGAGCCGCTCGTCGCGATAGGCGATCATCCGCGACGCATACAGTCCCATGGCTCGGTCCCCTTCGAGCCTCGGCATGCTGACGAGCGACCAGGGGATGAAGAACTCGGCACTCCAGCCCGTGTCCGTGCGCGCCGAAGCGCCATGCCACGCGCCATCCCAGGTTCTGCTGAACTGCCGCTCCGGCAGGATCGTGCCGTCCGAAACGCTCCCCCCAAGACTCACCTGGAACCAGTAGCCGTAGCGCCCTTCGCCTGAGGTGTCGAGCGTGAAGGAGAAGTAGTCGCGCCGCAGATACTTGTCGCGCGACGACAGCACCTGCACCAATGTCTCCGGGTCCTGCACCATGTCTGCGCCGACATAGAGGCCCCGATCGTTGTAGAAAATGCGCACCCGCGTCGGCAGATCACTCGGACGCAACGTGTCGGGATCGACCGAGACAAATCGGTCATGCACCGCCAGCTCGTCCCATGCATGGTCGTCGAGTCGCCCGTCAATCCGCACACGCGCATCGTTGGCGCGCCGTGCCAGAGGAATGTGATCGTCGGTAGCCAGCAGCGAGAGTGCTGCGGCCTGGACGAAATGCTCCTCTTCGGGGAGCGGCGCCGCGCTGCTCGGCGGCGCAGCCGCGTCAAAAGGGCCTAGCGCGGCGACCTCCCCGGCGCCTTGCGTACTGGCCATCATCGTCGCGGCGACCTGATACGCGTAGGAAGGAAGGGGCTCCTCCTCCGGCGGGAAGCCCCTCGCGCCCCTGCCGACGGATGGCTCCGCTGGCGAGCGTGTCCCCGGATCTGCGGCAGGTGAAGGTGCTGGAGGTGTCACAGTGGTTTCAGGCCGTTGCGGCGCCACGGGTTCGGACGGCGCGCTCATCGCGCTGCCACGCCGCAGCCGATGCGCGCCGTAGTCCTCCGGCGGCGGTTCCCCGAGCTCCTCGGGCAGCGCGTCCGGAGTCGCTGGCGCCGACCTCGGCTGTACCGGCGCAGGAGCCGTCACCTCGATCGATTGCGCGGCCTCGGCCTCAATGGCCTTCAGCCATTCCTCCACCGACTGGTCTTCGGAGAAGTCCGTCAGGTAGTCGTCACCCAAAAGCACATCGTCCGACAGCAGCAGATCGTCGCCCAGAAGCTCTTCGAGCAGGGGATCGCTCTCGATCCCGTAGTCCACGGCGGGCAAGTCCGCATCGCTCGTTTCCGCAATTGGCGCCACCGCTGGAGAGGCCGGCGATGCTGCAGGAGCGGCAGGCGCCACCACCACAGCTTGACCAACGCCCATCGACGCACGCGGCGGAACCACCCACGCATCCGCATATCCTGCACCGACAGCCTTCGCCCGATCGCCATCCGCGCCGGCCGCATCCCCATGCGGCCCTGCCACAACCCGATAGGTCGTGCCGGCCCCGGTCTCGAATGCCCGAGCCGAAAACTCCACACCGACCTTTTGCGTCGCAGTCGCCGCCAGCTTTCCAGCCTGTTCGGCGCGAGCGAAGCTGCCAATGGAAACCCAGTAGTCGGCCCCGGCAAGCGGCGCACAAAGCAAGAGCGAGAGAGCGGCCAGTCGACGCATTCGGCCCCCTGATCGAGACAAGCGGCGAAGCATAGCACCTTGCGGCTCCAATCGGTCGGCCCGCAGCATCGCCGATCCTCTGCTTCACGCAAGCAACACGTCCGTCGAAACCCTCGATCTCCCCACCTAGATCGCCCCCACGCAAGCTTTTCCGCTACAATCCGCCCCCTGCTAGCTCCGATGGCCAAACTGGATAAGGCATCGGCCTACGAAGCCGGGGATTGCAGGTTCGAATCCTGCTCGGAGCGCCAGACAACAGCGCCCTTGGGCAACCCAAGGGCCGAATCCACCGGAGAGGTGGCCGAGCGGCTGAAGGCGCTCCCCTGCTAAGGGAGTATGGGCTAAACCCCATCGAGGGTTCGAATCCCTCCCTCTCCGCCATCGCCTCGCCTTCCGTCTCCGATGGATGCGGCCATTGCTTCCGCGTAGGCAACGAAAGGCCGAGTCAAACATGGCCCAAGTGACGGAGTACGTCGACGAACGAGGCCGCCGTCCTTGCGGGCGGTTCGATCACCTCGATAGCAACGCGGCAATTAAGGTAACGGCCGTACTGGATCGTATGGGCCGGGGCCTCTTGTCCAGCGCCAAAGGCGTGAGGGAAGGGGTTCTGCTCGGAGTCAGCGCAGCCTGCCTTTGGAGGCCGATTTCGGAGAAGGCCTACTTACACGCAAAGCTCGCTTCGTCGTCTGGGTCTCCCTTGCCCCGATACGACGCGACCTGCGGATAGGGGCAGATTGGTCGCGTTCGGGACACTCTGCCGCTTTCGTCGAGCTGCAGCGATACGAGTCGTTCAGGCGCCTTGCCCTCCTCGACCCAGGCGCGAATTGCTTCGAGCCAGTCTGCCCGGTCCGGTGCGGGTCCGCCGGCACAGTGGAACATCCCGGGCAACATGTAGAGTCTCGAGTATTCGTCGGCGTCGGGATCGGCTGCAGTCAGCTTTTCGTAGTAGTCCACGGTTCCGAGCGCAGTGATCAGATGATCGGACCATCCGGTCCAGAAGATGATCCTTC
>VXPR01000566.1:2048-2975 GCA_009839405.1 Gammaproteobacteria bacterium | reverse complement strand
CCCCCCCCCCCCCCCCCCCCCCCCCCCCCCCCCCCCCCCCCCCCCCCCCCCCCTTCTCGGAAGCACTGGGGGCGACGGTCGGAGATTGCGGGTCGCTGAGCACTATGAGGGCCCGGGACCGGCATAGGGACCGTGAGCCTCAGCGGTAGTAGGCGTTCTCCCGCATCGTGTGGTCCGTCACGTCGCGGATTTCGGTGAGTTCCGGGATGCGCTCGACAAGGGATTTCTCCACGCCCTGCTTGAGCGTGATGTCCACCGCCGCGCAGCCCTGGCAGCCGCCGCCGAACTGCAGCACGGCCACGCTCTCCTCGACGATCTCCACCAGCGACACCTGGCCGCCATGGGCGGCGAGACCGGGGTTGATCTCGTTGTAGAGCACGTAGTTGATGCGGTCTTCCAGGGGCGAGTCTTTGTCCACGTTCGGCACGCGGGCGTTGGGCGCCTTGATGGTGAGCTGGCCGCCCATGCGGTCTTCGCGGAAATCCACCACCGCATCGAGCAGGTACTTCTCGCTCCGATCCTCCAGCCACGCCGTGAAGCCCTCGTACGGCACCGGCGTGTCGTCGTCCTGCTCCTCGCCGGGGCGGCAATAAGCGATGCACGTCTCGGCATTGGGCGTGCCCGGCTCCGACACGAAGATGCGGATGCCGCAACCGTCCTCCTGCTTCGCCAGCAGATCGCGCAGGTACTCCTGGGCAGCTTGGGAGATCTCGACCATCTAGTCCTCAGATCAAGCGGTGACAACCCCTACTTTACCGCGCAACGCGTCCATACGCATCCTTGGAGGGCGGGGCTTGTGATCGCCGGCGTTGAACGCACCAACGGACTCGGCGCGATCGACACCGCCGCCGTCGGCACGGGGCCCGGGGGGGGGGGGGAGCGCCGCCCCGCCCCCCCCCGCCCGACCGACACAAAAAGCCGAGAACA
>VXPR01000566.1:0-2038 GCA_009839405.1 Gammaproteobacteria bacterium | reverse complement strand
CCCCCTCCACTCCGGGGCCCGGCTTTTTTTTTTAAACCCCCCCCCCGGGGGGGGGTGGGGCGCGCCCCCGCCCCCCCCAGGGCCCTCGCTCGAATCAAGCCCTCAAACCATCAAGGCACGGGCCTCGTAGGGGCGACCTTGTGGTCGCCCGCCCTGGCCGAACCGTTCCCCTCCCCTACTTCCGAGGCGCCTTCCGGTCCTTGTACTTGTACCAGTCGTTGTCGCGGAACAGGCCGTCGCGCCAGCGCACCGCGTCCCTCATGCCGAGTTCGCGGTTCTTGTCCTGCCAGTCGTAGGAGAAGCCGGTGAACTGGCCGGCGGCGTCGAGGTCGGTGCTGCTATGCACCGACGAGTAGATGCCCATGTTCTCGTAGAAGCGGTTCATGTTCAGCTTCAGGATTGAGAGGTGGTCGGCGCTCATCACCGCGATGCGGTCGGCGAAGGCGATGGTGCGCTCCTCGAGCTCGTCCTTCGGCCAGGAGTAGTTGACCATGCCGATCTCCTCGGCCTCCTCGCCGGTGACGTTCTCGCCGGTGTAGTAGAGCTCCTTGGCCTTCCTCATGCCGATCACCAGCGGCCAGATCACGCCCGTGCGCGACGTGCCGAGGCCCCTGAGCCCCGGATGCCCAAGCTGCGCATCTTCAGCCGCCACCACAAGATCGGCCATCATGGCGAGCTCGCAGCCGCCGGCGATGGCATAGCCGTGCACCTGGGCGATGGTGATCTTCGCCATGTTCCAGAAATACATGTGGATGTTGGTGATGGCCTGCATCCCGGTGCGGATGCCCATGAGCAGCCGGCGCCCCTTGTCGTCCACCGCCTTGTGCCGCCGCACCACCGCGTCCGCGCCCTTGCCGGAAGCCGGGGTGAGGTCGTACCCGGCGCTAAAGGTGCGCCCGCCCCCCCGAACGATGATGACGCGGCAGGAATCGTCCGCTTCCAGATCGTGCAAGGCGTCGTTGAGCTCGAACAAAAGCTCCTGCGACAGCGCGTTCATCTTCTCCGGCCGGTTCAGCGTGATCCTGCCAACCCGATCGTCGGTGCCGACGCGGTCGATCAGGACATTCTCGAAATCGGACATGGCTTCCTCGCCCCTTGAAAAGCGCGACACGTTACCACGGCGGGAGGATTGGCGGGCCTCGGCGCGTTTCGATGCTCTCCCCATAGGGACGGGCTTGTCCCCGCCCGTGTTGGATGCGCCGACAGACTCGGTCGCCGGCTACCGCTTCGTCGAGCCGAGTCTCGCCAGGGCCCTGGCGGGATTGACGATTTCGATGTGGTTCGCATGTCCTAGGGCAAGCATGTCGGCCTTGTCCCCGGACACGATCAAGTGCGCCTTGCCGGCTATCGCCGTTGCAAGTATGGGATTGTTCGCGGGGTCGGGCGAAAGCTCGCAATCCGGTAGCTCGCCGACCAACGATCCGGTCGTCTCCAGGTTGTCGATCAGGTCGCGAGCCTCGTCCGACCGAATGGTTGGTCTCAACTTCTCGCGCCCGAGAGCCTCGCGCAGTTCCTCAAGCTGATACTCGCTTGTCACAAGTGCCAAGTCGCCGCGCTTGACCGCGGACAGCAGTTGTCCCGGCGGGCCTGCGCTTGAGATCAAGGCGCTGACCAGCACATTGGTGTCAAGAACGACCCGCACGGGCCTGCATTACCGCCTCGTCGGCGAGGGCCTGCGCCTCGCGGGGGGAAAGGTGCTGGTTTCTCCGCCAGACGGACTCCAGCGTTTCCCAGAAAATCGCCTGGCGCACCGCCCGGTCGACGAAGCGTGACAGATCCCCTTTCTTGCCGCCCGTTCTGGCCAGGTAGCTCCTCACCGCGCGGTTCGTGTCATCGGATATGACGAGGTTCCAACGTGTCATGCCGTTTCTCGATGTGTGTTTAGCCGCATAAGCACAAAGCCGAAGCATAGATTGGCCCCCCGCCGGGGACAACCTCGATGGTCCGACACAGCAACGGGCATGGCCTCGTATCGGGCGGGGACGGTCCTCGTAGGGGCGGGGCTTGTCCCGGGCTTGTCCCCGCCCGTCTTGAATGC
>VXPR01000424.1 GCA_009839405.1 Gammaproteobacteria bacterium | reverse complement strand
CCTTTTCTCGACTCCCCCTCGAGGGGGGAGTGACATTCGGGGGCACACGATGCGTTGGGGGGGACTCCATATGCGAGCACGCGGGCGCGCCCGCAAGGAGGCGCTAGCGCGCTCTCTTCGAGCGCGTCGGTAGTTCGCGCACGCGAACTGCTAGCCCGACAGTGCCTTTTCGATCACCTCGGTCACATCCTTGGACAACCCCGGGCGGCGGATTGACGACAGCGCTTCTCGCATTAGGCGGCCGCGGGCCGGGCTGTGGCGGCGCCATGGCGCGAGCGCGCGGGCCATTCTCGCGGCGACTTGGGGGTTGGATGGGTCCATTTCCACCACCGTTTCCGCCAGCCAGCGGTACGAGGCGCCGCCCGTGGCGTGGAATCCCCTCACGTTGCCGATGGCGAAGCGCAGGTGCAGTGCGCGCACCTTGTTGGGGTTGGCAATGTCGAAAGATGGGTGCTCCGCCAAGGCGCGGATGCGCGGCAGCGCGCCCCATTCGCTGCTGCCTGCCTGCGCGGAGAACCAGGCGTCGAGCACCAGCGCTTCGCTCGCCCACGCGTCGTGGAACTCGTCGATGCGGACCTGCTTCGCGGCCTCCGGCATGGACACGAGGCCAAGAAGCCCGTGAAAGCCCAGCAGGCGGTCCGTGAGGTTGTCGGCACCATCGAGCAGGCTACCGAGAAGCTCCTGCGCTCGAGCGGGGTCCGTTCGGTCTAGCCTGCGCACGGCAAAGCCCAGGGCAGCGGCCTTTAGCTGCCGCCGGGCGATGGAAACCGGGTCCGGGCTGTACGCCCCCCCCGCGTTGTCCTGCGCCGCCGCCAGCGCCTCCCAGTCGAGGTGATCGGCAATCGCATCCAGGAACCCATCACGCACGTCCGCAAGCGCCAATATGTCGCGCCCGGGCGAAGTCTCGAGCAGGTAGCCCACCTGTGGCAGGGTCATGGTCGCAGCCAGGAGCGCCTTCGCCTCGCCGTCGTCCGGCGCGTCCATTGCCTGCAGCCAGAGCCGCTCGAAGAGGCCCGTCACCACCGCAACGCCGGCCAGCGCGTCCTCGCCAGCGCTCGCGAGAATGCACGCAACCAACAGGTCCTGCGCGGCATCCCAGCGCGCGAAGCCATCGCTGTCCGTGGCGGCAAGCTCTGCAAGCACCTCGCGGGAACGCGGATAGCGCACCTTCACCGGCGCCGAGAAACCGCGCAGGAAACTCACCTGGGCATCGACGCCGGCATTCTCGAAGGCAAGAGCGAGGCGCTTGCCGCGCATGTGGACGACCGCGCCGCGCGCCTCCTCTTCGACATCTGCATCCGCGCGAATCGACGCGCCTTTGCCCGCTGCACCGAGCCGGTCGCTGCCATCCGCCACGAGCCCCAAGGCCAAGGGGATGTGGAACGGCTCCTTCGTCGCCTGTTCTGGCGTCGGTGGGCAGGCTTGCTCGATGGCAAGTTCGATGCGATCGCCGCTGCGCCTTTCCTCGACGTTCAGCACCGGCGTGCCGGCCTGGGCATACCAACGCCGGAACTGACTGAGATCGTGGCCCGAGATCCGCTCCATCGCCGCCACGAAGTCCTCGATGGTCACCGCCTCGCCGTCGTGGCGCTCGAAATAGAGGTCGCAGGCGGCGCGAAACTTCGCCCTGCCAAGCAGCGTCGCCAACATCCGCACCACCTCCGCGCCCTTCTCGTACACGGTGGTGGTGTAGAAGTTGGAGATCTCGACGTAGCTGTCCGGTCGCACCGCATGGGCCAGCGGGCCGGCATCCTCGGCGAACTGCACATCGCGCAGGAACTTCACGTCCTCCACCCGCTTGACGCTGCGGGAATTCATGTCGGAGGAGAACTCCTGATCCCGGAACACCGTGAAACCTTCCTTGAGGCTGAGCTGGAACCAGTCGCGGCAGGTGACTCGATTGCCGGACCAGTTGTGGAAGTACTCGTGCGCCACCACCGCCTCGACCCGCTGGTAGGCCGCATCCGTGGCGGTGTCGGGTGATGCGAGCACGCAGGAGGTGTTGAAGATGTTGAGGCCTTTGTTCTCCATTGCCCCCATGTTGAAGTCTTCGACGGCGACAATCATGAAGTTGTCGAGGTCGTATTCGCGCCCGAAGCGCTCTTCGTCCCAGCGCATGGCTCGCTTGAGCGCGCCCATGGCATAGCTGCACTGGCCGATGTTGTGGGGCTCGGAGTAGATGCGTAGCGCTACGTGGCGACCGGACATGGTGACGAACTCGTCCTTGAGCAGCGCGAGGTCTCCGGCCACCAGGGCGAACAGATAGCTCGGCTTGGGGAATGGGTCTTGCCAGGTGACGGTGCGCCGACCGCCTCCCTCACGCTCTTCGAGCAGGTTGCCGCCGGCGAGCAGCACGGGGCAGGTCTCGGCATCCGCCTCGATGGTGGTGGTGTAGCGCGAGAGCACGTCCGGGCGGTCTGGGAACCAAGTGATCTTGCGGAAGCCCTCTGCCTCGCATTGGGTGCAGTACATGGAGCGGGAGCGATAGAGCCCTTCGAGCGCGGTGTTGGTTTCCGGGTGGATGCGGGTGACTACCGAGAGCGTGCAGCGCTCCGGCACGTCGAAAAGGGTCAGCTTCTCGCCGTCGATGCGGTATTCGTTGCCGCCAAGTTCCCGACCGTCGATTCGAAGCGACAGGAGTTCGAGGTCGGCGCCGTTGAGGACGAGGTGGCCTTCGCTCAGTCGCTCGATGGCGAGTTCGCTGGTGACCGTGGTCTGGCCGGGATGGATGTCGAACTTCAGGCGCGTCTCGGGCACCGCGAAGGGATAGGGTTCGTAGTCCAGCCGATGCTGCGCCCTTGGCGCCGCCTCGCCTTTCTGCGAGTCACTCAAAACAGCTCTCCTTGTTTGTCGGCGACGTTGGCGACGTCGTCAATGGTGATGTGAGTGCCGATGTCTTCGGCGACGTTCCACGCGCCGTAGTCGAACAGCACGAAGCTGCCGACGACGCCAATCAGGCGCCCCCCGAGCGGCGAGTCCTGGCGGAGTTTCAGGCGCACGGGGCGACGCAG
>VXPR01000486.1 GCA_009839405.1 Gammaproteobacteria bacterium | reverse complement strand
GATTTGGTTATAAGTGACTGCCCCACCGAAGACGCCGCCGACGCACTAGCCGTAGCCATCTGCCACGCCAACAGCACCTTGCCGACTTGAAGAGTTCAAACCATCCACCTACGCTTGCGGTTGTCATCCGGCGCAGGACGGTCAACGATGAATTGCTATTTCGTCATGGCAAAGATGGACGAGGGCAACGGCCAGTTCAGCGGCGACCTTGTCTCGGAGAAGTACCCTGACAACTACGCGTTGGTTCCTGGGCACGTCTGGGTCGTGACCACTGATGAGCCTAGTAGCCATGATGTTGCGAAGACACTTGGCCTTGTGTCCGGCGGCAACGAAAACGCGTCTGGGGTGGTGGTTCCGGCAATGGGATACTGGGGCTTCGCCCACAAAGACCTTTGGCGCTTGCTCCAACCGTCAGGCTTGCCGCACAACGCAGACCAAGCGGGGATCAGTCGGGAAGTCACACGACAATTTCGGTGAGCGTGATCGCCGACAAGCAAGAACGCGGAGAACCGCTGGTCGTCGTTCAGACATCCAGGACGGTCCGTGCTTACTCGATTACCGAACACGAAGCCCGAAGCGTGGACCAGCAATTTCTTATAGCCAGTGCGACGCTGTCGCTCGGCACCTTCTGTTTCGGCATGTTGGCGAACATGTGGATGGCGGCCACGTTCGACGCTCGACTGGCGGTGGTCCTTGGCATTGCTGCGATGGCCTTCTGGTCGATCGGCGGCTGGCTGTTGAGGGTCAGGCGTAGCCTCCTAAAAACCATCCAAAGGGAGTCCGGGATCGAGCCACTGCGGCCGCAAACATGAGGCCACGGTGATCGGGCGGCTGCTGGGGCGCGTCCATGAGCTCACCGGCGAGATGGCGGTGATTGACGTTCATGGGGTCGGCTATGAGGTGGAGCTGACGGCGGCTACCGCGGCCGCGCTTACGGGGCACGCTGGCGAGGCGGAGCTCTTCATCCACCATCTAGTCCGCGAAGACGCGCAAACACTCTATGGCTTCGCCACCGTCGCCGAGCGGGACCTGTTCCGCACCCTCATTCGCATGAATGGCGTCGGCCCCAAGCTCGGCATCGCCATCCTTGGGGTGCTCTCGCCGGCCGAGCTCGCCGAGGCCGTGGCGAACGCCGACAGCGCGGCGATCAGTCGCGCGCCGGGCGTCGGTGCGCGCACCGCCAAGCGGCTGATTCTGGAACTGCGCGATCGCCTCGATGACTTCGAGCCGATTGCCGAGGCACCGAGCGTGCCCGGTTCTCCGGCGAGCGAAGCCGTGCTGGCGCTGGTGGCGCTCGGGTATCGGCGCACCGAAGCGGCGCAGGCCATCGACGACGTGGCGCATGAGGGCGCAACCGTCGAAGCGCTGGTTCGCGACGCTCTGCGACGCATGGGTTCGGCCGCATGAGCCTGGAACCGGACCGCATCACCTCGGGGGCCGCGAGCACCGAGGACGGCGAGGTCGATCGGGCCTTGCGTCCAACGCGCCTCGCCGACTACGTGGGGCAGGAAGCGGTCAAGACCCAGATGGAGATCTTCATCGAGGCGGCACGGCGCCGGGGCGACGCGCTGGACCACACGCTGATCTTCGGCCCCCCTGGCCTCGGCAAGACGACGCTTGCTCACATCGTCGCCAACGAGATGGAGGTGAACCTTCGCGCCACCTCGGGGCCCGTGCTGGAGCGCGCCGGCGACCTCGCCGCCATCCTCACCCACTTGCAGGACGGCGACGTGCTGTTCGTGGACGAGATTCACCGGCTCTCGCCCGTGGTGGAGGAAATCCTCTATCCCGCCATGGAAGACCGCACCATCGACATCCTGATCGGCGAAGGGCCAGCCGCGCGCTCGGTGAAGCTGCCCCTCGCCAACTTCACGCTCGTGGGCGCAACGACCCGGGCCGGGCTCCTCACGCCCCCGCTCTACGCCCGTTTCGGCATCGTGCAGCGGCTCACGTTCTACACCGTGGATGAGCTCGCGCGCATCGTCGCGGCCTCGGCTGCCAAGATGGGTTCGCCCACAGACGCCGAGGGTGCGCACGAGGTGGCGCGGCGCTCGCGCGGCACCCCACGCATCGCCAACCGCCTGCTGCGGCGGGTGCGCGACTATGCCGAAGTGCGCGGCGACGGCAACGTCACCGCCAGCGTTGCCGACGCCGCCCTCACCATGCTGCAAGTGGACGACCAAGGCCTCGACGCCATAGACCGCAACTTCCTCGCCACCATTGCCGGCAAGTTCGACGGCGGTCCGGTGGGGGTGGAAACCCTTGCCGCGTCCATCGGCGAGGAACGCGACACGCTCGAAGATGTCGTAGAACCATACCTGTTGCAGGAAGGCTATATCATGCGCACGCCGCGTGGCCGGGTGGCCACGGAAGCCGCCTATCGCCTGCTTGGCATCGCGCCGGGCCGCGATGTTCCACAGGGTAAGCTGGAGCTCGAATGACCGAGCCGATCTCCATCCTCGAATTGGTGCTGGGCGCCAGCCCGCTCGTGCAATTCGTCATGGCGCTGCTGGCGGCAGCGTCGGTGGTCTCCTGGGCGATGATCTTCCAGCGCTGGTTTGCCCTGAACCGCGTCGAACGGGAGATGGACGATTTCGAGGACCATTTCTGGAGCGGCATCGACCTCAGGACGCTCTTCACCCAGCTCGACGAGGAGGAAGCCCCGCTAACTGGCATCGAGTCGGTGTTCGTGGCCGGCTTTCGCGAGTTCCAGCGTCTTTCCGAGCAGGCAAGCGCCGATCCGGACGCAACCATGCAAGGCGTACAGCGCTCGATGCGCATTGCTGTGGCGCGTGAGGAGTCGCGCCTCGAGCGGCACCTGCCGTTCCTTGCCACGGTAGGCTCCACCAGCCCCTATGTGGGGCTCTTCGGCACGGTGTGGGGCATCATGAACTCGTTCCGTAGCCTCGCCAACATGACCCAGGCGACCCTCGCCTCGGTGGCCCCCGGCATCTCCGAGGCGCTGGTCGCCACCGCGATGGGCCTCTTCGCCGCCATCCCGGCCGTGATCGGCTACAACCGCTTCGC
>VXPR01000262.1 GCA_009839405.1 Gammaproteobacteria bacterium | reverse complement strand
GCCGGCCGCCGCGAGCCCTCCCGCGCCCACCCGGGCGGTGGCGGTGTACGGATCCGCGGGCGCCGGGGGGGGTCGTGGGGCGGGCGCCCCCCACCCTGGGGGCTGTGCAAAGGGTTGGGCCCAGCCCGCACTTCCCCATGACCTTTGGGTGGTGGCCGGCAGCTCTCTGGAAAGAGGCCCCCCCTCCACCGCCCGCAGCGGGCGCGCAGCTTGCTAGGCCGGTGTCGGAGCGGCACCTACCTTCGCCAGACCTGTGCTGGCCGGTCCGCGATGCGTTGGAGCACCTTCTCCGACAGAGTGACGCCGAGACCTGGGCCCGACGGCGTTGCGATGTGGCCTTTGCGCGTCGGGCCGAACGGTGCCGCAACCAACTCGTCGAAGAGCGCGCTTTCGTCGAACTGCATCTCCAGCATGTCGAACGCATCGAGTGCGGAGGAGACCTGCAAGCTCACCGCGTGGCAGATCGGCCCGCTCGGGTTGTGAGGCGAAACCCCTACGCCTAGCTCCGCGCAGCGTTCAGCCGTCTGCACCACCTCATGCAAGCCGCCCATGTACTTCACGTCCGGCATCACCACGTCGTAGGCCCCCGCCTCGCAATAGGGGCGAAAGGCATCCCAGCCGATGCCCATTTCGAGCCCAGCCTGGCAGAACTCCAGTGCGTTGCACTGGCGGCGAAGGCGCACGAGCGCGGATATGTTCTCCACCGTCTCCGCAATTGGCGTTTCGATCCAATGCACGCCAAGCTTCGCTGCCGCCTCGTTCAATTCGCGTGCGGTGGCCTCATCGAAGCGCCAGTGGCAATCGACCATCAGGCGGGCATCGTCGCCAATCGCCTCTCGCACCGCCGCGATTCTTGCGAGCCCGGCCTGCATCGCCGGCACTCCGTCGCCGGCGCTGCACACCCTCGGGTTCACCTCGTCAAACGGCGCTAGCTTGAACGCGACGTGCCCGGCTGCCATTGCCGCCTGGGCACTGGCGGCGAACCCTTCGGGCGTCCGTTGTTCCGTGCGGCGGTTGATGTTGGCGTACACCGGCACGGCGCTTCGCTTGATGCCGAGAATCTGCCCCAGCGACCGCTCGCGGAGCTCAGCATGAAGGCTCCAAAGCGCCTGATCCAAGGCGCTGACGACGCTGGCTTCCCCGATGTCCCGCGGCGCGTGTTGCCGAGCGAAGGCGCCCGGATCGTCGAGTGACGCCTGCGGCAATGCCGTCGGCACCAGTCGTTCGGCGGCGGCCATCAGCCCGTCCTCGCGACCTTGCAGCGTGGCTTCCCCGTCCCCCGTGCGACCATCCTCTGTCGTTAGGCGCACGAACGTCCAGCAGGTCTTGTGCGTGATGCGGGCACAATGCAGCGTGGCGCTGTGAAGTGGGTTTGGCATGGATTTCCAGCGCCTGCGCGAGGGCATGTCGGTGCCGCCACAGCTTACGAGGAGACGAGCCCATGGCCAACGAGCCGGACGAAACGAATCTGCGCGAACAACTCGCGGCGCAATACCGCCATGTGGAGCGGATCGGATTGAACCAATTGTCGTCCGGGAATCTGAGTGTGCGCTTCGGCGAGAAGATGCTGATCTCGGCCTCGGGCGCAACTGCGGACAGCATCGCCGCAGACAACGTCGTGGAGGTGTCTTTACGCGGTGTTTGGCAAGGCCGCCTCAAGCCTTCGTCCGAGTGGCGCATGCACGCAGCCATCTACACCCGCCACGCCACAGCCCAGGCGGTGGTTCACACCCATTCCGACCACTGCGTCGCACTGGCTAGCCACGGGAGGGCCTTGCCGGGCTACCACTATCTGGTCGGAACCTTCGGCGGCGACGACGTTCCGTGCGTCCCCTATTCGACGTTCGGCACGTCGCAACTGGCGGACGATGCAGCCGCCGCGCTGACGCACCGAACCGCCTGCCTACTCGCCAACCACGGCATGATCGCTCGGGGCCAGAGCCTCCAGGAAGCGGTTGAACACGCGCACCGACTGGAGCTCCTGTGCCGTCAGTACCTCTTGGCCCGGCAAATCGGAGAGCCGGCGCATCTGACGGCCGCCGAGTGGGAGGAGTTCTTCAAGCAGTTCCGGGGAAGCGGCTACGGCCAAGCCACCTGACGCCGCCGGCACGAAGGAGAGGCTCGGACGTGGCGCCTCAGGCGCGCATTCCGGAGAAGCCCACGATGCGCCACCGATCCCCCTGCCGCGCCACCAGGAACACCGCCGAAGTGCGCATTTCGCCCTCGGCCAGCCAACGCGCCGCGACCACCACACCGTCGCGCCGCGTCTGGGCAGCGCCAACTTCCTCAATCACCCGCGGCGAAGGCGCGGCCGCAAGCGCGGAACGCACCCCCGCAGCGTCCGCATGGCGCAGCACTCGCCCGACGCCCACATCCACCAGCGGGAAGCCGAACGCGCCCACGACCGAGTCCAAGTCCCCCTTCACGAAATCCTGCAGATGCCGCTCCACCACGCCCACCGCGCCGGATACATCGGATTCCTCTGCTTGTGCGAAAGAGTCGGTGCCGAACCGCGCCTGAATGCCCCACGAACCGTCGATGCGGGTGAGGATGTAGGTCACCCGATTGCGAAGGATCGGCTCGTCGTCGGCGTTGAACCGAGTCCACCCTCCGGCTAGGTGCACCTTGTCTGCGGATTCCTGCAACCGCACCGGCTCAATCCCCCGCGACCGCACCCAGCCGGTGGCCTCCCGCGCCTCCCACGAAGCCCGCGACGCATAGTCCTCGGCCGTCGCGTAGTAGTCCACCCGCCCCGCCGCCGACACCCGCACGTGCGGATAGCTCATCACCGCCGCCCACGCCTCAGCTTCCTTCGCACTGTCCGCCCGAAAGAACTCGAAATACGCCTCTTCCGGCGTCGCCAAAGTCGTCGCGGTCATCCCAACCCTCCGTTGCAATCAAGCCCTCCGAATCAACTTTGCCACAGCTTTCCTCGTAGGGGACGGGCTTGTCCCGTCCCGGGGGGGCCGGGGCGGGGGGGGGGGGGTTGGTTGTGTGGGGGGTGATGGGGTGGGGGGGTAGAAGAAAAA
>VXPR01000197.1 GCA_009839405.1 Gammaproteobacteria bacterium | reverse complement strand
GTTCAGCCATGCTAAAGGCGGCTTGGTACTGCGGGTAAAGGGCACGCTTGGAAACGCACCTCTTGCGCCAGATCGCCGACGCACGCGCGCGGGGCCGCGACGATGCCCGGCCGGGGGTCATCGACGCCGTCCACCGGCACGGACGGCTCACCGCCCGCGAACGTCTGACGGCGCTCTTCGACCAGGAGAGCTTCGTCGAGTACGGTGCCCTAGCGGGGCGCACGACGGATCCCCGGGACGAGGCGTTCGCGGACGGCCTGGTAGCAGGCGTCGGCATGGTGCACGGCGAGCCTGTGGTCGCCGCCAGTTACGACGAGAGCGTGCTGGGCGGCACGCAGAGCGACCGCAACCACCGCAAGATGGCAAAGCTCCTCTACCTAGCGGTGGAGCACCGCTGGCCGCTGGTCTGCTTCGCGAACGGCGGCGGCGCACGCCTGGACGACCCGCTGCCGCCACCGCCGATCGCCGTCTCGCCGCGAGGGCGCTTTGAACTGTGCGACGGGCTCGCGGAACTCAACGGCTGGGCACCCACCGTCGCGGTCGTGAGCGGGCGCGCCGTAGACGGCCACGCCGCGATCGCGATGCTGGCCGACTTCGCGATCGCGACCGCGAGGGCGGAGTTCGGCACGCAGGACGGACACGTGCGCGGCGCCGGCGATTACGCGAAGACGGGCGATGTCGACGTCGTGGTCGAAGACGAGGCGCAAGCCGTCGCCACAGTGCGCCGGTACCTGGGCCTGTACCTGGTGGATCACGTCCCGGGCGAGGCTGCGGGCGATGCGGACCGGATCGCCGACGTCATCCCGGAAAACCGCCGCCGGCCCTACGACATGCGCCGGGTCATCGCCGCGTTCGCAGATGCCGGCAGCGTTCTGGAACTCGGGGCGGCCTGGGGCAGATCCATGCTGACGGTGCTGGCGCGCCTCGACGGTCGCACGGTCGGCATCTACGCCAACCAGCCGAAGTCGCCGCTCGCGGGCGCCATCGACGCTGCCGCCGCGGACAAGGCGGCGCGCTTCGTTGAACTCTGCGACGCGTACGACTACCCGATCGTCACCTTCGTCGACAACCCCGGCTACATGGTGGGTCCGCAGGCCGAACGCGAGGGCATCGCGCGCCACCACGCCCGACCGCTCGCAGCCCTGCATCACCGCACCGTGCCGCTCTACTCGGTGCAGATCCGCAAGGCCTACGGCCTCGGCCCATACGCGATGTCGGGCTGGGGCGCGGCGCGGCGGGTGCCCGAGATGCGCCTGGCGTGGCCGTCGGTCGAGTCCGGCGGCATGTCCCTCGAAGGTGCCGCCTACCTCGTCAAGCGCAAGGAGATCCTGGCTGCCGAAACGCGCGAGGAGGCGATGGCCATTCGCGACGAATACGCCGAGCGCATGCGCGACGCCGCATCGGGCCTCCGCGCCGGTCGCAGCTACCAGTTCGACGACATCGTCGAGCCTGCTGCGACGCGCGCGACCATCGCCGCCATGCTGCGCCGCACCCCGCGCCCACGCGCGTCCGTCAAGAAGCACGCCATCGATCCGCGCTGATGGACCCGGAGGACATCAAAGCGCTGCAAACGGCGCGGGACCGCCTGAAGGACGCGGCGCGGCCAGACATCGTCACGCGCGTGCACGGCACCGAGAAGCTGACGGCGCGGGAGCGCATCGAGTTGCTGCTCGACCCCGGCTCGGCCGTCGAGTACGGCGGCATCGCGGCACGAACCCGTGACGGGGACTGGGTCGGCGAGGCCGGGGGCGTGGACTTTGTCGGTAAGGTGGACGGACGGCCGGTGATCGCCTCCTCCACCGACTACACGGACCACGGCGGCGGCTACGGCGCGGGCCGGCTCGGCCGCCTGTTCGCGCTGGCGGTCGAGCAGCGCTGGCCGGTTGTCATGTTCGTGGATGGGGGCGGCAGCCGCGCCCGCCATCCCCGCGCGGGCATGGGCCACATCGAGACGAGCGGTCCGGTTGGGCGCTTTTCGTTCCTGGACGGCGTGCCGGAACTGTCGGGGTGGGCGCCGGTGGTGGCGATCGTCTCGGGACCTTCGTTCGCCGGCCACGCGAGCCTCGCCGGCTTCTCGGACTTCCTCGTCAGCACGCCCGGTTCTTCTATTGGCATGGGCGGGCCGCCGATGGTGGAGGCCGCTCTCGGGCAGCGGTTGCGCCCCAACGAACTCGCCGGGTCTGAGATGCACGAACGCGGCGGCGGCATCGACCTCCTGGTCGCGGACGAACCCGCGGCCATCGCCGCGGCGAAGCGCTACCTTTCCTATTACGACAACGACGAGCTGGATGGCGCGGCGCCCGATGTCGATCTCGACGCGCTTGCGCCGGACGCGGGCAAGCCGTACGACATGCGAGAGATCGTCGGTGCGATCTCGGACGTGGACAGCGTCTTCGAGCTCCGCCCCCGGTTCGCACCGGCGCTCCTGACGTGCCTCGCGCGCATTGGAGGCCGCAGCGTCGGGGTCCTCGCCAACCAGCCGCTCACTGACGACGGCGCGATTGACCACGACGCTGCTTCCAAGATCGCGCGCTTCGTGGAACTCTGCAACACGTACGAGTACCCGATGCTCGCGCTCATCGACACACCCGGCTGCGTCGCCAACTGGGACCTCAAGGGTCAGGACCCGTCGGTCGAGCCCGGCATGACACGCTGGCACGCGCGGCCGCTGATCGCGCACCAGCAGCGCACTGTGCCCCTCGTCAGCGTCCAGGTGCGCCGAGGCCGGGGCCTCGGCGCCGCGCTCATGAACGGCGTCTCGTCCACACGCGGCGTGCCGGCGCTGCGACTCGCCTGGCCCGGCGTCGAGATCGGGCGGCGGGACGGCTACTCGGCGGTGGTGGACCACAACGCCTTCGACGACGTGATCGCCCCCAGGGAGACGCGAGAGCGCGTATCGCGGCTGCTCGGGATGTTCGGCAGGCCGGCTCCGCGGGAACGCAAGAAGCACCCCATCGATACCTGGTGAGTCCAGGGAGTCATAGGCAGCCGACGCTGGTGGAGCCTCTCATTGGCGCGACTCAGTCAGGGCC
>VXPR01000565.1:339-3043 GCA_009839405.1 Gammaproteobacteria bacterium | reverse complement strand
TGTCGTGGGCTCGTTTATGTGTTTAAGATTTAGTCTCTGAGGTCCAGAAGGTGCCAGCGCCTCCCGCCGGCGCCGACACGGGCCAGATCCCTTGCGGATTGAGATCGGTGGGGGCGAGGCGCGGCCCCACGTCCATGAAGTAATCCTGGCGCGACAGGCCCTCCGACTTCTGCACCGCGCCGATAACGTCCAGCATCAGCTCGCCGAAGTCGTAGTCGAAGCCCCAGGCGACGATGTCGTCGCGCTCCTGGAACACGGGATCAAGGTCTGTGTGCATCTCGCGGAAGCCCGTGATGTGAGGGCGCGGGAAGTCGAGCAATGCCGCCTCGCTGCCATCAGTGCCGAGCGGCAGCGCCCCCACGCCGCCGGCGAAGATGCCCGCCGTGGTGGCGCCGAAGTGCGGGGTGTCGAAGCCGAACCTGTCCGCCAGGCAGCCGTTGGTGGGGATGGAGTTGCGCACGCACACCTGATTGCTGATGCGAACCCGATCATCGTCCTCGTCGAGCATGTGGAACTGCAGCCACGCACCGGCGCGGTCCGTGATTTCCCAGGACAGCGTGCCCCGCAGCGCGAGAACATCGCGGCCATCGACATCGCCGTCGATGCCGGGGAGGCGTCTGCCGGCGATGTCGGTCTGGCCGAAGGCCAGATTCTCGATGTAGCCGTCGCGGGTGAGTCGATAGCCGGCCAAGCGCAGCGCAGCCGTGTCCGCGAGCGGCACGTTGACGGCGGCCTTGAGGCGGGTGTGGGCGTAATCCCCCGTCTCGACATCGACGAAGCCCTCGAAGATGCCCTGCTTCGGCATCTGCGTGACGAAGTTGACCGCGCCGCCGGTGGCGTTGCGGCCGAACAGCGTGCCCTGGGGGCCGCGCAGGATCTCCACCCGTTCCATGTCGAAGAACTCGATGGAGTTGAGATTGGACACCACCGACACCTCGTTGATGTGTGTGGAGACCCCGCTCTGGCCGCTGTTTGCCACCACAAGGTTGCCGATGCCGCGAATGCTGAAACTCGAACCGCCGAAGTTGGTGGCGGTGAAGCTGACGTTGGGAGCGTTCATCTGCAGGTCGGATGGGGTGATGACCTGCTCTTCCTCCAGCATCTCGCCGGTCAGCGCGGTGACCGGGATGGGTACGTCCTGCATCCCCTCTGCCACGCGCTGGGCCGTGACGATCACCTCCTCAATGGCACCGCCCTCGCTGACGGGCTGTGCCGAACTCACCGACGCGAACGTGGCAACAGCGAGCGCAACCGAAGCACTCCGAAACGAACCCAAGCGCCCAACCATCAATGTCTCCAATTCCCTTCCGCTTCGGCAAGCACCTTGCGGCGCGCATCGAGCCAACATGCCGCCCCCAGAGGCGCTCTCAAGCATACAAGGAAGGCGTTGAAATGCATCGGCCGGTTCGACACGGGACGCGTAGGGGCGGGGCTTGTCCCCGCCCGTCTTGAATTCGACACGAGGAAGTCGTCGAAGCGCAGCAGTTTGCGCAAGCGAACCGCCAACGCGCCCGCCAGGGCGCGCCGGGACGGGACAAGCCCACCGCCGACGGGTGGTTTTCGGGGGTTGCAGGACTTCGCCGGAAGTCCTTTAACTTCCCAATAAACATAAACTTTTTGGCGTACCGGGCACCGCCGGGGCACACTGCTTCTCAACAACCCCTTGTAACCGAACAGGGAACGGGAAGTGAACAATCGACCCCTCATGCTGTCCGCAACCTTCGTCCGCAACGCCAACCGGCCCGGCCGCTACGGCGACGGCCGCGGCGGGCTGGGCCTCGGCCTGCTCGTCCGGCCCGCGCTGCGCGGCGGCGTCAACAAGTCCTGGACGCAGAGCGTCCGCATCGACGGCAGGCCCACCAGCCTCGGCCTCGGCCGCTACCCCGTCGTCACCCTCGCCATGGCCCGCGAGCGGGCGCTGGAGAACGCCCGCGCCATTGCCCAGGGCCGCGATCCAAGGCGCTCGGGCAAGGCCGTGCCGACCTTCGCCGAGGCGCTGGAGACCGTCATCGGCATCCACGCCCCGAACTGGAAGGACCGCCGCGGTTCCGAACGCCAGTGGCGCACGAGCCTCACCGCCTACGCGCTGCCGCGGCTCGGCGCCAAGACCGTGGATGCCGTGACCAGCGCCGACGTCATGGCCGTGCTGCTGCCGATCTGGTCCACCAAGCGGGTGACCGCCGGTCGGGTGCGCCAGCGCATCGGCTCGGTCATGAAGTGGGCGGTCGCGCAGGGCCTGCGCGCCGACAACCCCGCCGGCGACGCGATCTCCGCGGCGCTGCCGAGGACCGCCGCCGTGCGGCGGCACCAGCGGGCGCTGCCGCACGCCGAGGTCCGCGCCGCGCTCGCACTGGTGCGCGGCTGCGACGTCAGCCCCGGCATCCGGCTGGCGTTCGAGTTCCTGGTGCTGACCGCCACCCGCTCGGGAGAGGTGCGCAACGCCGAGTGGGAGGAGATCGACCGCGACGGCGCGGTGTGGACGATTCCCGCCGAGCGCATGAAGAACGGCCGCGAGCACCGCGTGCCGCTGTCGGACCGCGCCCTCGAGGTGCTCGACGAAGCCAGCCAGCTGGCCGGGAAGGACGGCTGGGTGTTCCCGTCGCCGCGCGGCCGCGGGGGGCCCCGCCAGCCCCCCCCCGGCCCCCCCGGCCCGCTGGGCGGGGGAGCCCGCCCCCCCCCGGGGCGGATAGAAAAAACACCCACC
>VXPR01000565.1:0-329 GCA_009839405.1 Gammaproteobacteria bacterium | reverse complement strand
TTCTCCCCCCCACCCGCCCGCCGCTGGGGGGCTGGACCCGCCCGACACCGGGGGCCGCGAGCCACGGGCCCCCCCCCCCGCGCCCCCCGCCCCACCCCGCCCACGCCGCTAGCCACAGTACTGCCGCACGACCTCGGGCCGGCCGTGGCCCAGCTCGCGGGTGATGCGCAGCCGCGCGGCCATATCGATGCGCCGCTCCCGTTCCGTCAGTTCGCTCCGCGCCGGTCCGCCCGCGGCCGGCGCCTTCCAGCCCGTCAGGCCCTCGTACCGGTCCAGCGCGTACGTGCCGCAGTCCGTGGCTGCGGTCCAGCCCCGCCGCCCGCGTCTGG